>CAIQEX010000273.1 GCA_903870955.1 uncultured beta proteobacterium | reverse complement strand
CTCAACGCGGCTTTTGTGTTGTTAATGGACCCCGATTGAACATGGCCAAAAGAGACTATTACGAAACCCTCGGCGTTGCAAAAAATGCCAGCGAAGAGGACATCAAGAAGGCCTATCGCAAGCTGGCCATGAAGCACCACCCGGATCGCAACCAGGGTGATACGACCAAAGTAGCCGAGGAAAAATTCAAGGAGGCCAAAGAAGCCTACGAGATGCTGTCCGACCCGCAGAAGCGCGCGGCCTACGATCAATACGGCCACGCCGGTGTCGATCCCAATCGCGGCGGCGGTGCGGGTGCTGAGGGCTATGGTGGCTTTGCCGAAGCCTTTGGTGATATTTTTGGCGACATGTTTGGCCAGCAGCGCGGACGCGCTGGTGGTGGTCGTCAGGTTTACCGTGGCAGCGACCTGAGCTACGCCATGGAAGTCACGCTCGAAGAAGCCGCCCGTGGCAAGGACGCGCAAATCCGCATCCCCAGTTGGGACAATTGCGATACCTGCAAAGGCACCGGTGCCAAGCCCGGCACCCAGGTCAAGACCTGCGGCACCTGCAACGGCGGTGGCACGGTGCAAATGCGCCAGGGCTTTTTCAGCGTTCAGCAAACTTGCCCGACCTGCCGTGGCAACGGCAAAGTCATCCCCGAGCCCTGCACCGCATGTCACGGCCAAGGCAAGATCAAACGCCAGAAGACGCTGGAAGTCAAAATCCCGGCAGGCATCGACGGAGGCATGCGCATCCGCAGTGCTGGCAATGGCGAACCCGGAACCAATGGTGGCCCGGCGGGCGACCTGTACATCGAAATCAGGCTCAAAAAGCACGACATCTTTGAACGGGACGGCGATGACATTCATTGTTCGGTTCCGATCAGCATGGCCACGGCCGCATTGGGTGGCGAGATTGATGTGCCCACGCTGGCCGGCAAGGCCGCTATCGACATTCCTGAAGGCACACAAACCGGCAAACAGTTCCGCTTGCGCGGCAAGGGAATTAAAGGCGTGCGCGCCAGCTACCCTGGCGACCTGTATTGCCACATCGTGGTCGAAACTCCGGTCAAGCTAAGCGAACACCAGCGCCGTTTGTTGCGTGAATTGGACGAGTCGTTCAAGAAGGGCGGCAGCAAGCATTCTCCTTCCGGAGACAGTTGGACGGATCGCTTGAAGAGCTTTTTCAGTTAAGCCAGGCCATTCGGCAACGCAAGTCATAAAAAAACCCGCCAGGCAAAACCTGGCGGGTTTTTTTACATCGTACGGACCGACCGCTAGTTAGCCGAAACTCCCAGCGCCTTGACCGTGTCCAGATTCAGGAATCCGTCGACGGGCAACTGATTGGCCTGCTGGTAAAGGTTGACAGCGTTCATGGTCTGGGCCCGAAGGTGACCGTCAACAGGGCCTGGCTCAAAACCAGCCTTTTTGAGTGCGCGCTGGATTTCGGCGATCTTGGCTGGGGTGGCATTTGTTTCGCACAAAATGGCACGTTGCTCCGTCTTGCCCTCGGCCACCTTGACCGAGTGGCTCAGGGTCTCGTATTGGGCTGGAACAAGCACTTCACGAACACTGGCTGGCTTGTCAATGACCTGATGGCTAACCACCTGGGTGACGGCGGGGATGACCTCTTCCCGGAAAGTTGCGGGCCGATCAATCACGCGTCGTTTGACGGTTTCATACGCTGCCGCCACTGGAATCTTGCGGATACCAGCGGGTTGATCAACCACCTTGCGCTCAATCGTCTTGAAGACGGCCGGTATCACGATTTCGCGTGAGCTCGGTGCCTTGTCGATCACTTCACGTGTTACGGTCTCAAACACGGCAGGAATGACCATTTCCTGGGTCGAAGCAGCTGAGTCAACAACACGCGTCTTTACAGTCTTGTAGGTGCCGGGCACCTCCACCGTGCGCACGATAGACGGCTGATCAACCACCTGACGCGAAATGGTTTGGTACTGTGCCGGAGTACTAATTTCCCGCACATAACCCTCCAGGCCCGATTGGGCGCCCGCAGACTTGTCCACCTTTGACTTGCCAGCGACCGAAGTTGCCCGCAGAACACGTTCACCCGATGGGGTTGTCACGATGTCGCCATTAGCGTCAAACTTGTACCCCAAGGAGCGGAGCTTTTCAACGTCAATGACTTGGTGGGTCACGGTCTGGTAGGTTGCTGGAATAGTCGCTTCGCTGGTAGCAGCTTCCTTGGCCAAAACCTGACGCGTCACCGTGCCATATTGCGCAGCGGTGGTCTCTTCACGGACCGATGCCGCTGACTTCAGAACCTGGCGGGAAATGAGCTGGTATTGAGCCGGAATTTCGACCAGACACATGACATCATCATCCAATCGGGCGTTATCGGCGATATCGCCCTGTGTATCAACCGATGCGCCATCGACCTTGCCATCCTTGCCCACGATGAAGCCACGTAGCGGACGCACATTCAACGCCTTACCGACCCATGCTTTGCCGCGCTTCCACTCTTGGGTTGCATCGGCAATTTTGATGCGCTCTGTGACGGACTCATAAACTGCCGGTACTTCAATCAGACGTTTGCCAGCTTCCTTGAGCACCACCTGTTCAGACTCCGTCTTCAAGACGGATTTCGTGGCTTGCAATCGGGACGATGCCTCAGAACGCAGCACTTCTTCCTTGACCGTGCGCAGCGGCAGAGCAATGGGCTCATAGCGCACGGATTCGGCCTTGAGCAGCACCCGTTCAGTCTCGGTTTTGAAGCTCGCAGGCAAGGTTTCGACGTGTGTGGTCGCCGGGCGGTCAATCACGGACTCTTCCTTGTCGGTGTAGGTTGCCGGAAAGACCCTTAGCTCTTTGCGTTCTGGGGAGGACATGACACTTTGGCTCACCTTCTTGAAGGTTCCGGGAACGACTTCAATACGTTTACTCTCAGGAGAAACCATCAAACTTTCGGACACCATTTTGTAGGTCGCCGGGATCGGCTCTTCACGATAACTTTCCGGCCGTACCAGTACCTGCTCGCTCTCCTCTTTGTAACTTGCTGGAACCGGAATCTGCAGTTTCATTTCTGGCTTGACGACGATAACTTCCGTCACATTCTTGAAGGTCGGCGAAACTGACTCGAAGCGCTTGGTCTCGGTAACCTTGACTACCTGCTCGGAACGTGTTTCAAACTTCGCAGGGGTCAGCACGCTGACATAACACGCCGACGCGACGACCTGAACGCCAATCGGACGCGGCATTTCGCCATTGAAATTATTGTCGCATTGCTGCATCGTGGCACGCACCACTTTGCCTTGTGCATCCAGGTAAGCATTTACCGACATGACGGGGCTAAAGGGCACATATTTGCCAATCAACTGATGGCTAACGCCATCGCGATTTTCGCGACGGCCGATACCCAGATCACAAGCACCTTTGCTATAGCCATCAAGTTCACCTAAGCGCATGACTTTGACATCTGCCTCGCCCGTGCGTTTGAGCTGGGGCTGATGGGTAAACGATTGATAAAACTTGGCGCTGCCACCTGCGACGGCTGCATCACATTCGGCGGCAGTGG
>CAIQEX010000272.1 GCA_903870955.1 uncultured beta proteobacterium | reverse complement strand
GCCATCACCAACCCCGGCACCAACAGCTACAAGCGCCTGGTTCCGCATTTCGAAGCTCCGGTCAAGTTGGCTTACTCGGCCAAGAACCGTTCTGCCTCGATTCGCATCCCGTTTGTGGCCAACCCCAAGGGCCGTCGTGTGGAAGCCCGCTTCCCCGATCCTCTGATGAACCCTTACCTGGGTTTCGCAGCCTTGCTGATGGCAGGTCTGGACGGCGTCGAAAACAAGATCCATCCCGGCGAAGCGGCCACCAAGGATCTGTACCATCTGCCTCCCGAAGAAGATGCATTGGTGCCAACCGTTTGCCACAGCCTGGATCAGGCCCTCGAGCACTTGGACAAGGACCGTGCGTTCCTGACCAAGGGCGGCGTGTTCACTGATTCCATGATCGATGCCTACATCGAACTGAAGATGGGTGAAGTGACCCGTTATCGCATGTCGGTGCACCCGGTTGAGTTCGACATGTACTACTCCCTGTAATCAGGGTTTGGGATGAACCGGGACGCACTCCCGGTTCAAAAAAAGGACTGCTCAGGCAGTCCTTTTTTGTTGGGCTTTAGCTACTTTTACGGCAATGCAGCATGGCTTATCCAGAGGAATTCTGGTGGGTCACGTTTTTGGCGCATACTGCTTGCCTGACCCGGCATTCGCCAAGGGTGGACTGAAAATGAAATCTGTATTTTTGTTCCTTTTTTTCGCAGCAGGCTGGCTTTCGGCACATGCCGCAGATGACCGTATTTACCGCTGTGGCAATGAGTACACCAACACGGTGACCGAGGCCCAGTCCAAGAGTTGCAAGCTCATTTCTGGCGGCAACGTGACGGTCATTCAGGCAGTTAAAGTGCCGCCGCCCAAGACTTCTTCTTCGGGGCAGCGTGTCGACTCGGCGGATCAACGCAGCAAAGAGTCTGACGCCCGCCTGATCCTGGAGGCAGAGCTCAAAAAGGCCGAGGCCAAACAGGCTGAATTGCTCAAGGAATACAACAACGGCGAACCTGAACGCCTGGGCACGGAAACCCGCAACAACCAGAAATATCTGGATCGTGTGGCTGAACTCAAAGCGGCGATAGGCAGAAACGATGCGGACATTGCCGGTATCAAACGCGAGTTGTCGCGCCTGCCTGCGCAACCCGCGTCCGCATCCTCCACGGCTTCCAGCGGAAGGTAGTCGGTTTGAACCCGTTAGCTATGACAACGCCCGTCGGGCGTGGCCGCGAAATTGGCGCGGCCAACTACCAGCCCTTTGACCTGCTGGCCACCCTGGTCACCGTCGTGGATCGTCAGGGCGTTGTATTGTTTTCCAATGCCGCGTTGGAGGATGTGCTGGGGATTTCACGGCGCAGCATTGTGGGCATGGCCTTTGCCGAAGCCTTCACCGAGCCCAGCCAACTGCAGAACGCATTGGAGGGGGTCATTGAAAACGAATTCGGTGCCATGCGTTACGACGCCTGGCTGAAGCGTGTGGGCTATGAGTCGCTGCCGGTGCACGTCATCATTACCCGCACCGACCCTGCCGAAGACATCATTGTGGAACTGGTGCCGCTGGAGCAGCAGACCCGGCAGGATCGCGAAGAGCGCATTCTGGAGCAGGCCCAAACCAACAAGGAACTGATTCGCAATCTGGCCCATGAAATCAAGAATCCGTTGGGCGGCATTCGTGGCGCGGCGCAGTTGCTTGAACTGGAGATGGATTCCCCGGACTTGACCGAGTACACCCAGGTCATCATCCATGAGGCGGATCGCTTGCAGAGTTTGGTGGACAGGCTGCTGGCGCCGCATCGGCGGCCGCACATGGTCACTGACGTCAATATCCACGAAGTCTGCGAGCGCGTGCGCTCCCTGATCGTGGCGGAATTCCCCAAGGGATTGAAGGTGGTGCGCGACTATGACACCTCGATTCCCGAGTTTCGCGGCGACCACGAACAACTGATACAAACGGTACTCAACATCGCACACAACGCGGCCCACGCGCTGTCGGATCGCATTGCTGCGGGGGATGCCGAATTGACCTTCAAGACCCGCGTGATGCGCCAGATTACTTTTGGCAAGCAGCGCTATCGGTTGGCATTGGAATTGCATGTCATTGATAACGGACCTGGCGTGCCAGATTCGATCAAGGACCGCATTTTCTATCCGCTGGTGTCGGGCAGGGAAGGCGGCTCCGGTCTGGGGCTCACATTGGCGCAAACCTTTGTTCAGCAGCACCATGGTTTGATCGAAGTCGATAGCGTGCCCGGCCGTACGGATTTCAAAATTCTGATTCCGTTACCGTAATGCCAGACACAAGGGACCAGAAAACCATGAAGCCTATTTGGATCGTTGACGATGATCAGTCCATACGCTTCGTATTGGAAAAGGCTTTGTTGCGAGAACACCTGCCGACCCGCAGTTTCTCCAATTCACGCGATGTGTTGGCGGCCTTAAGCACGGCCGCTGACGACGAAGGACCGCAGATTTTGGTCAGTGATATCCGCATGCCGGGTGGCTCTGGTCTGGATTTGCTGGAAAAGGTAAAGGCCAAATTTCCAGGCTTGCCCGTCATCATCATGACGGCGTTCTCCGACCTGGACAGTGCCGTCAGCGCCTTTCAGGGCGGTGCGTTTGAATACCTGCCTAAACCGTTTGACTTGCCCAAGGCCGTGGAATTGATTCGCCGCGCGGTGGAAGAAAGCCAACGCGAAGAGACCAGCGAAGAGCGCATGGACGAGGCCCCCGAGATGCTGGGGCAGGCACCGGCCATGCAGGACGTGTTTCGTGCCATCGGACGTTTGGCGCAAAGCAATGTCACGGTGTTAATAACCGGCGAGTCGGGCTCGGGTAAAGAACTGGTTGCGCGTGCGTTGCACAAGCACTCGCCCCGCGCCGGTGGACCGTTTGTGGCCATCAATACCGCGGCTATTCCCAAGGACCTGCTGGAAAGCGAATTGTTCGGCCATGAGCGTGGGGCATTTACCGGTGCCCAGACCATGCGCCGGGGCCGCTTTGAGCAGGCCGATGGGGGCACGCTGTTTCTGGACGAAATCGGCGACATGCCGTTTGAGTTGCAGACCCGGCTTTTACGCGTGCTGTCTGACGGGCATTTCTATCGCGTTGGCGGCCACAGTGCGGTCAAGACCAATGTGCGCGTCATCGCCGCCACCCACCAGGATCTGGAGCAGCGCGTTAAGGAAGGCGGCTTCCGCGAGGACTTGTTTCACCGTTTGAACGTCATC
>CAIQEX010000271.1 GCA_903870955.1 uncultured beta proteobacterium | reverse complement strand
CGCCCATGCGCTGTCGACCTTTAGCAAGTGCATCACGGTCAATTTGGTGGGCAGTTTCAACATGATTCGCCTGGCTGCAGACGCCATGGCGAAAAACGAGCCCGAGGCCACCGGCGAGCGCGGCGTGATGATCTCCACCGCTTCCGTGGCTGCGTACGATGGCCAGATGGGCCAAGCCGCTTACAGTGCGTCCAAGGGCGGCATTGTGGGTATGACGCTGCCAATCGCCCGCGATCTGGCACGCAATGGCATTCGCAACATGACGATTGCCCCCGGCATCTTCGGTACCCCAATGATGTTTGGCATGCCAAAGGAAGTGCAGGATTCCCTGGCCGCTGCGGTGCCCTTCCCTTCGCGCCTGGGCACCCCGCAGGACTACGCCAAGTTAGCCCGCCACATTTTTGAAAACGACATGCTCAACGGCGAAGTGATCCGACTCGATGGCGCCATCCGCCTGGCACCCAAGTAAATGGTGATGGTTTCCCCGCCGGGCCGCCCCAAGGGGAAACGCGCCCCCTTGGGGGGCAGCGAGCCACACGCAGTGGGCGAGCGTGGGGGCCTATATCCCAAATCCATCGTCAGCAGAAATCACAGCGCCGTTGATGAAATGGCTTTGATCGGAACACAGGGTCACCAGCATGGCATCGAGATCGGTGGGTTGGCCGACACGTTTGCGGGGCAGCATGTTCACCAGCTTCTGCCCCGCTTCGGTTTGCCAATGGCGGTGGTTGATTTCAGTATCGATATAGCCGGGGCACAGCGCGTTCACATTGATGCCGTACTTGCCCCACTCCAAGGCCATGGCCTTGGTCATTTGAATCACAGCGGCCTTGCTCATGGAATAAGCACCAATTTGCGGCAACACCTTTAAACCAGCCATCGATGCGATATTCACAATGCGTCCACCCGTGTAACTGCCAGGTGCCGAGCCTTGGGCGCGGGCCAGCATGCGTTTGCCCACTTCCTGGGCCACAAAGAAAGCGCCCTTTACATTGGTGTCAAAGATGAAGTCGAAGTCCTCCGGGCTGACGTCCTGCAACCGCTGCGTGGTGCTGACACCCGAGTTGTTAACCAGAATGTCGATGGAGCCGACCTCGGTCTCGGCATGCGCCACGGCCGACTTGATCGACGCGTGGTCGGTCACGTCCAACTCGATCACATGGGCGTCACCGCCTTCGCCATCGATAAAAGCGCGCAGCTCTTTGAGCTTCTCCACCCGGCGGCTCGCCAGCACCACCGCGGCGCCCGCCAAAGACAAGGTTTTTGCAAACTGCGCGCCCAGGCCGCTACTGGCGCCGGTGATAAATGCGACCCGACCCGACAAGTCGATGCTGTATGCCATAGGTAACCCTCTTTTTCCGTCAATCCGAGGCGGGTTTTGTACCCGCCATTCCGCGAATAAAATCATTCGCAACTCTTTTCTCATTATCTAGCGAGACCCTCCATGACCAATCAGGAAATTCTGGCCCAGTTCGGCCCACGTGAATCAATGGAATACGACGTGGTGGTCGTGGGCGGAGGGCCTGCCGGCTTATCGGCCGCCATTCGCCTGAAGCAGCGCGCAGCCGAGACCGGCAAGGACGTATCCGTCGTCGTGCTTGAAAAGGGCTCCGAGCCCGGTGCGCACATTTTGTCGGGCGCCATCATGGACCCGATTGCGCTGAACGAATTGATTCCCGACTGGAAAGCCAAGGGCGCGCCGCTAACCCAGTTGGTAACCGATGACGCGGTCATCTTTTTGGGTGAAAAGTCGGCATTCCGCACCCCGAATTTTCTGCTGCCGCCCTGTGTGCAAAACCACGGCTGCTACATCATTAGTCTGGCCGAGGTCACCCGCTGGCTGGCGGCCCAGGCTGAGGCCCTGGGTGTCGAAATTTTCCCTGGCTTTACCGCCGCCGAAGTGCTGTTCAACGACGATGGCTCCGTCAAGGGCGTGGCCACCGGCAACATGGGCGTGGGCAAGGACGGCAACCCGACCGACAACTTCCAGATCGGCATGGAACTGCTTGGTAAATACACCATCTTTGCCGAGGGCGCACGGGGTCACCTGGGCAAACAGTTGATTGAAAAATACAAGCTCGATGCAGGCACCGACCCGCAAACCTACGGCATTGGCATCAAGGAAGTGTGGGAGATCGACCCCGAGCGCCACCAGCCCGGTTTTGCCCTGCACACGGCCGGTTGGCCCATGGACGACGCCACCTACGGCGGCGCTTTCATGTACCACATGGCCGACAACAAAATTGCCATGGGCTTTGTCACCGGCCTGAACTACAGCAACCCGTATCTGAGCCCGTTCGAAGAATTCCAGCGCTGGAAGACCCATCCGAACGTGCGTTACTACCTGGAAAACAGCAAGGGCGAGGTCACCGGCAAGCGCCTGGCCTATGGTGCGCGCGCCATTACGGCGGGCGGCCTGATGTCCCTGCCCAAAACCGTGTTCCCGGGTGGAGCGCTGGTGGGTTGCGATGCCGGCTTTTTGAATACCAGCCGCATCAAAGGCAGCCACGCCGCCATCAAGACCGGCGCGCTGGCCGCAGAAGCCGCTTTCGATGCGCTGCAAGCCGGTCGCCAACATGACGAACTCAGTGCCTACCCCGAAGCCTTCGAGAAGAGCTGGCTGTTTACCGAACTCAATAAAGCGCGCAATTTCAAGACCTGGTTCAAGAAGGGCCTGAGCGTGGCCTCGATCATGAACGGCATTGAGCAGTTTGCCCTGCGCGGCAATTTCCCCTGGACGCTGCGCCGCGACAAGCCTGACCACGCCTACCTCAAGCCCGCTTCAGAATGCCAACCCATCGTCTACCCCAAGCCCGATGGCAAACTGACCTTTGACCGCAACTCCAGCGTTTTTCTTGCCAACGTGAACCACGAGGAAAACCAGCCCGCGCACCTGACCCTCAAGGACGCCTCGGTGCCGGTGAGCATCAACCTCACGCAATACGCCGGTCTCGAAGGACGCTACTGCCCGGCCGGTGTTTACGAGTATGTAAAAACAGATGACGGCAAAGACCGCCTGCAGATCAATGCGCAGAACTGTGTGCATTGCAAGACCTGCGACATCAAGGACCCAACGCAGAATATTGTCTGGGTGACGCCGGAAGGTGGCGGCGGACCCAACTACGCCGACATGTAAATCGCAACCGAAGCAGCCCATCATCCGATGGGCTTTTTTTGCGCTGACGCATGACTGCCGCGATTAAATTGGAAAAGGTCGCATTTTGCGCATGTAGAATCACGGCGTTCAGGAGAGAGCTTTCCTTTGAGAAAGCCGCCGAAGGCGCAGGACCGCTGATTGCAGCAGTCTGAACGCTCAGGCAAAAGGACTGACAAGCGGCGTGCACGTCAAACTGCACGACGACACCCCACTGGAGAGAGGCTGCATACGATGCAGTCCACCGAAGGAGCAAATCGTTGCCGGCATATGCCACGCAACGGCCAATCTCTCAGGTAAAGAGGACAGCGGGGGCAGGCCATGGAATGTTTTGTAAACACGCCATGGAACCCCAATTGCCCCTGATGGAGATTGCTCTTGTCCGACGCCCCTACTTCTACTCCCGCCACCGCTGGCTCTTCAGCCTTGCAAACCACGCCCCTAAACGCCCTGCACATCGAACTGGGTGCGCGCATGGTGCCGTTTGCCGGTTACTCGATGCCGGTGCAATACCCCGCCGGTCTGATGGCCGAACACCACCACACCCGCACGGCCGCCGGCCTGTTTGATGTCTCGCACATGGGCCAATTGCGTTTGGTGGGGGCCGATGCTGCTGCTGCCTTCGAGAGCCTGATGCCCGTCGATGTAATCGACCTTGCCGTAGGCAAGCAGCGCTACGGCCTGTTGCTCAACGAAGCCGGCGGCATCATGGACGACTTGATGTTTGTGCGCCGCGAGGCCGACATCTTTGTCGTAGTGAATGGTGCCTGCAAGGTGGCCGACATCGCCCACATCCAGGCCACGATCGGCACCCGATGCGAAGTCATCCCCATGCCCGAAATGGCGCTGCTCGCGCTGCAAGGCCCGCAAGCCGTCACAGCCCTGTCGCGACTGGCTCCGGGGGTGGAAAAACTGGTGTTCATGACCGGCGGCCACTTCGTCGTACAGACCGGTTCACTGGCCATCAACGTGTTTCTGACGCGCAGTGGCTACACCGGTGAAGACGGGTTCGAAATCTCCGTGCATAGCAGCCAGGCCGATGCGCTGGCCCGCGCCCTGCTCGCGCAACCCGAAGTCAAACCGATTGGCTTGGGCGCACGCAACTCGCTGCGCCTGGAAGCCGGCCTGTGCCTGCATGGCAATGACATTGACGCTGGCACCACACCGGTCGAAGCCAATTTGCTATGGGCCATGCAAAAGGTGCGACGCACCGGCGGTGCCCGTGCCGGTGGTTTCCCGGCTGCGGACAAAATTTTGGCGGCCATCACCCATCCGGCACCTGGCAGCCGCAAACGCGTCGGCTTGGTGGCCTTGGAACGCGTGCCGGTGCGTGAACACACGGTGCTGCAAGACCTGAACGGCAACGCCATCGGTGAAGTCACCAGCGGCTTGCTGGGTCCGACGGTCGACAAGCCCGTGGCGATGGGCTATGTGCCCGTTGAATTCGCAGCGCTGGGCACGCGGGTCAACGCCATCGTGCGTGGCAAAGTCGTGCCCATGGAAGTGGCCGCCATGCCCTTTAATCCGACGAATTATTTCCGCGGTTGATTCGATCTGACCCAAACGCTTTAAACCCTCATTACATCCACACTGAAAGGACCTTTCCCATGACGCTCAAATTCACCCCCGACCACGAATGGCTGCAACTCGAAGACAACGGCAACGCCATTGTCGGCATCACCGTCCATGCGCAGGACGCGCTGGGCGATGTGGTTTTTGTTGACCTGCCAGAAGTTGGCAAGACCTACGCCAAAGGCGAAGTGGCCGGAGTGGTCGAGTCCGTCAAGGCTGCAGCCGACGTCTACATGCCCATCGATGGCACGGTGACCGAGGTCAATGAAGACCTGCGCGCCGACCCGTCTCTGGCCAATAGCGATCCGCAAGGCGCCGGCTGGTTCTTCAAGATCACGGTCAGCAACCGTGCCCAGTTCGACGAACTGATGGACGACGTGGCCTACACCAAGTTCGCCGACGCCGCCTGATTTCACCTCCAGCACTCTCCGATTGATTGCCATGACCGAATCCGTCACTGCCACCGCACCCGCCAGTACCCCCAGTCTTGCTGAACTTGAAAACAGCAGCGAGTTCATCGCCCGCCATATCGGCATTACCCATGCTGACGAAGAGCACATGCTGGCTGTGATTGGTGAACCCAGTCGCGCTGCACTGATCGACAGCATCGTGCCGCGCAGCATTGCACGCACGACCAGGATGGCAATTCCCGATGCGGTCACGGAGGCCGCAGCGCTGGCAGAGCTCAAGGTCATGGCGGCGAAGAACAAGGTGTTCAAGAACTTCATCGGCCAAGGCTATTACGGCACGCACACGCCCGGTGTGATTCTGCGCAACATCCTGGAGAACCCGGCCTGGTACACCGCTTACACGCCCTATCAGGCCGAAATTTCTCAAGGCCGCATGGAGGCTTTGGTGAACTTCCAGACCATGGTCTGCGACCTCACCGCGATGCCGATGGCCAATGCCTCCATGCTGGACGAAGCCACCGCCGCTGCTGAAGCCATGACCCTTGCCAAGCGCAGCGTGCGCAGCAAAAGCAATGTGATGGTCGTGGCCGGTGACTGCCATGCCCAAACCATTGAAGTGCTGCAAACCCGTGCCGCGCCATTGGGTCTTGAGATCCGCATCGCCAACTCCGCTGAGGAGTGGTCGGTTCTGCTCGAAGGCGAGTATTTTGCGGTGCTGGCGCAGTACCCGTCCACCAGCGGCCGTATCGATGACTGGGCTCCAGAGGTTGCCAAGGTGCATGGCAAACAAGCGGCGTTTATCGTCGCTGCGGATATGCTGGCGCTGACGCTTTTGACGCCCCCCGGCGAATGGAACGCCGACATCGTGGTTGGCACGACGCAGCGCTTTGGCATGCCCTTGTGCAACGGGGGCCCGCACGCCGCGTACATGGCCTGCCGTGACGAATACAAACGCTCCATGCCCGGTCGACTGGTCGGCGTGAGCGTGGATGTGCATGGCAACCCGGCCTACCGGCTGGCGCTGCAAACACGCGAACAACATATCCGCCGCGAGAAGGCCACCTCCAACATCTGCACCGCGCAGGTGTTGCCGGCCGTCGTCGCCAGCATGTACGCCGTGTACCACGGCCCGGCTGGGCTCAAGCGCATCGCCCAGCGTGTGGCGGCCTACACCGCCATCTTTTACAAGGGTCTGCAGAGCCTGGGTTACACCCCGACCGCCAGCACCGCCTTTGACACACTCACCGTGCGCTGCCGTTCGGCCATTGAAGCGATGGAGTTAACCGAAAGAGCCGTTGCCAAGGGCGTGAATTTGCGCCTGTCCTGGGCGCAATACGTCAGCGTCTCGCTGGACGAAACCACCACACGCGACGACATCGCGCTGCTCTGGTCCCTTTTCGCGCAAGCAGGCCAGTCGCTGCCAAGCGTCGAAGCGTTGGCTGCCGATGCGGCACCGCTGATTCCCGCAGAGCTGATG
>CAIQEX010000270.1 GCA_903870955.1 uncultured beta proteobacterium | reverse complement strand
GGCCGCACGGGTCATCATCAATGCGCGTACCGGCTCGATCGTGTTGAACCAGGCGGTCAGCCTGGGTTCTTGCGCGATTGCCCACGGCAACCTGTCGATCAGCATTTCCAGCACGCCCTCGGTCAGCCAGCCCGGTGCACTTTCGGGTGGCCAGACCACGGTCACCGAAAAATCCACGATCGACATCAAGGCCGAACCCGGCAAGCTGATTCAAATACCGGCCTCTGCGCAACTCGCGGATGTCGTCAAGGCCCTCAATTCATTGGGCGCCACGCCACAGGATTTGTTGGCCATCCTGCAAGCCATCAAGTCAGCCGGTGCGCTGAACGCCGAACTCGAGGTCATCTGATATGAGCTACGGTTCGGTCTATGGCACCTCGTCCTTCAACCATTCGCTGGCGGCGGATGCACAGTCGCTGGGCAACCTGAAACTGGAAGCCGGCAAGCAAACGCCAGAAGCCATCAAGGAAACCGCCAAGCAGTTTGAATCGCTGTTCATGAAAGAGTTGCTCAAGAGCATGCGCGACGCCAATGCCACGATGAAATCGGGCATGCTGGACAACGCCGGTAGCGACCTCGGAACGGACCTGCTGGACCAACAGTTTGCGGTGCAAATGTCGGGCCAACCCGGTGGGCTCTCAGATTTGATTGCGACCCAATTGACCCGGCAAATGGGCTTGCCAACCGATGCTGCGCCCGGTCTGCCGAAGGCCTCGGCTCCGGCCGATTCGACGCACAATCTCGGCCCAATCGGCCCAATCGGCCCAATCAGCAAGACCAGCAAAGCACCCACGGCAGGCCAGATAGCCTTTGTCAACAAGCTGTCGGACGCCGCCGCCAAGGCCGAACAGGCCACCGGAATTCCGGCGGGCTACATGATTGGTCAAGCTGGGCATGAGACCGCCTGGGGTCAGCACGAAATCAGAAACAAAGGCGGCACGCCCTCGTTCAACGTTTTTGGCATCAAGGCGACACCCGGTTGGACCGGCAAAGTGGCCGAAGTCACCACCACGGAATACAAAAACGGTGTGGCCGAAAAGAGCGTGGCCAAATTCCGCTCTTACGGTTCTTATGAAGAGGCTTTCAAAGACTACGCCAAGCTGGTCGGCGACAGCCCACGCTATGCCAAGGCCAAACTACAAACCAGCAGCCCCCAGGCCTTTGCCAGCGGATTGCAAAAGGCCGGCTATGCCACCGACCCCGAGTACGCCGCCAAACTCAGCCGCGCCATCAACACCACGCTGCAACTGCGCCGCGTACAGGTTTAAGGAACAGGCACCGTGGGCATTCTGAACATCGGCACCCAGGCGCTGAAGGCCAACCAGGTTGCGCTGCAAGTCATTGGCAACAACATTGCCAACGTCAACACCACGGGTTATTCGCGCCAGAATGTCGTGCTCAGCACCGTCGAGGGCCAGTTCACGGGCGCGGGATACATCGGCAAAGGCGTGCAGATACAAACCATCCAGCGCAACTACGACCAGTTCCTGACCCGGCAAAGCACCTTGGCAACGTCGATACAGTCTGCGGACACCACGCGTTCGGACTACCTGAAGCAGCTCAGCAATATTTTTCAGGGCGGTGCCAACGGGATTGGCCAGTCCATCAACGACATGCTCAACTCGATGTCGGATGTGGCCAGTACACCGACCGACATCACTGCCCGCACCGTGGTGCTGACCCGGATAGATGAAACCACACGCCGGCTGCGTGACGCCTCGCAAAGTCTGGACGATTTGCAATCCGGCATCTCCCAGGCGTTGGGCGAAAAGCTCAACTCGGTGAATACACTGGCGCAGAACATTGCCGATGTCAATGCGCAGATTGCATTGGCCCAAGGCAATGGCCAACCGCCGAACGATTTGCTGGATAAACGCGACCAACTGATTCACGACCTCAACCAGTACATTCAGACCACCTCGGTCCCGGCGGATGACGGGTCCATCGGCATTTACATCGGCGGCAGCCAGTCTCTGGTGCTGGGGGGCACGGCTTCCAAGTTGATTCTGTCGCCGACCAAGGATGAGTTTGGTGATCCGCAACAAAACAAATTGACGGTGACGCGTGACGGCCTCTCGGTCACCATGGATGAAAACGTGCTGGGTGGCGGAGAAGTGCCCGGTCTGTTGCGTTTCCAGAACGCCGACATGGTGGAGGGCCGCAACCTGCTGGGGCGCCTGACGACCGCCGTCACCACGACGCTGAATACCCAACACAAGCTCGGCCTGGATCTGAATGGCCAAGTCGGGCAAAACCTGTTTACGCCCGTCAGCGTAAACAACATTCTGGTGCCCGTAGCACCTGCCGCGCTGAATGGCTCGCCCGCGGCTGCATTGCAACTCAACATCGCAGATGCCACCCAGTTTGTCGCCTCCAACTACCAGGTCAAGGTGCTGTCGCCCAACCAGGTGGCTGTGACCCGCCTGTCCGACGGCATCACACGCAGCTTTGACCCGACGGTGGCAGCGCCCACGTTTGACGGGCTGACCCTGACCGGCTTGGCAACCGCACAAACCGGCGACCGCTTTTTGCTCAAACCATTCGCCTCGGCAGCCACCAATATCGCGCGCGAGTTTTCCACCCCCAGCGCGCTGGCCGTGGCCAGCCCCATCGTGGGCAAGATGGGTGCCAACAACACCGGCAGCCTGCAACTCACTTCGCTGAAAACCAATGTCAATCCGCCGGTCGCGATGCCGGTCACGATTACCTTTAACACCGCGGTCAGCCCGACCCAGTATTCGCTCAGCGGCGTCGGTCCGTTCCCCAACGGTACGGGTCCGTTTACCTACACTTCGGGGCAGCCGATCCCGCCCACGCCGCCTGTGGGAAGTCCGGCCAATGACTGGACTTTGACCCTGCAGGGCGCGCCGCAGAACGGTGACACCTTCACCGTGCAGGACATCACCAGCACGGGGCTGGACGTCAAACTCAATGGCGGCAATGCCACCAACATGATGGACTTGCGAGACCTTGCCATGTTTGACGGCGCCACCATGAGCGATGGCTATGCCGGCTTGATTTCACAGATCGGCATCCGCAGCCAGAGTGCCAATTATTCGGCCACGGTTTCCACCAATATCGCCACCAACGCGGAGAAGGATCGCACCGGCGTGGCGGGTGTCAACCTGGACGAAGAGGCGGCCAAACTGATCCAGTACCAACAGTCCTATCAGGCCGCAGCCAAAATGATTCAGGTCGCGCAGACCATTTTCACCACCCTGATTCAGACCATGGGCGGTTAGGCCCGTTCTAGGAGCAAAAACCATGTCTGTCCCGTCGTTCGCAAGGCTAGGAAGCGCCAACAGCTATGACAACACGTTGGCCAACCTGACCTCGCGCCAAAACAGCCTGGCCAACTTGCAGGAAAGCCTCTCGTCGGGGAAAAAAGTGACCACCCCGTCTGACGACCCCACCGGTGCGGCGCAGGCCGAGCGGGCCTTGAATCGCCTGGCACGCATTGCCACCGACCAGCGTGCGCTGGAAGTGCAGCGCAATGCCATCGCCACCGCTGAGAGCACGTTGGGTGATATCACCAGCGCCATGCAGGACGTGCGCGATCTGGTATCGAGTGCCGGCAACGGCAGTTTCAGTGCCGCCGAGCGCAAGACCGTGAGTGACCAGATCGCCGGTTTGCGCCAGCACATCCTGACCTTGGCCAATGCCCAGGACAGCAATGGGCAACCGCTGTTCGCGGCATTGGGAAGCGCTTTGAAGCCCTTCGTCGGACCGGCCAGCAGCATCCCCGACTACACCTTCACGGGGCTCCCCGGAACCTCGGCTGGCGGAACCTACGCCATTCCCTCCACGCTGGATGGCGAGAGTGCGTTCATGCTGCAGCCGGCGCGCGATGCCACCTACAACGTCAAAACCAGCAACAGTGGCTTGACCACCGACAGCATCGCCAAGGACCCCACTTCGGTCTACGGTGCCATCAATGGTTCGGGCTATACCATCACCATTACCAACTTTGACAGCGTCAACAACCAGGTCACCTACACCCTGGCCGAGAACCCACCGGTGCCGGGCAGCCTGGTGTCGGGCGGCGCGACGGTGCCGTGGTCCAAAGAGCTGGGTTTCGAGGTCACCGGCATGCCGGGCATCAGCTTGAATGTGAAGGGCACGCCATCGATCCCTCCCGCTGCAGCCGACGTCGTCACCGTCGATCCCAACGCCAGTGTTTTCTCCACCATCGACCACGCGGTGAATGACATCAACAGCGCCACCAACAGCAACGCCGCCAACCAGGCCGTGTCGCAGGCGCTGCACAACATTGATATCAGCATGGCGCGCATCTCGGCGGTGCGTGGTCAGGCGGGTGACCTCCTCAGCCGTGCGGACACCATCACCGCCACCAACGACAAGCGCAACGTGGAGCAGGAGGCCAACCGTTCACGCGCCGAGGACGTGGACATGATCAAGGCCGTCTCCGACTTCCAGAAACAGCAGACGGGATACCAGGCGGCGCTGCAGTCCTACGCCCAGATTCAAAAACTGTCGCTGTTCAATTACATCGGTTAGTTGCGTTTTCCCTTTTGCGCTTTCACTGCGGCGTCTCCCTTGCGGCGTTTTTAAGCGCGAGCGGTCTTTGTGCTGTATCAAGCGCATGGCCTGGACCACACGCATTCGCTTGAGGTTTGTGCCCATAACTGCCACCATGGATGCCATTGGTATTTCAGGGGGCTTTTACCGTGTCGATTTCTCCGTCCATTCCCGAATCGGGTGACCGCCGCAAAACAAATTTGGTTTTTCCACCCCATTACGAGGTATTGCGGCCGTTTTTTGATCGCCGCACACCGTGGGGCGGCACCAGTGGCCAGGAGGTGTTGGCCTACCGCACGCTGAAGGACCATTTCCCGGAATTCAGCCCACAGGAAATCTTCGTGACGATCATCACGGCGCGGCAAATGTTTTACGGCGACTAGGGTTTTTGCAGCAGTTAACATTGCCGAATGCACAAGCTTCGCCTGCTCTTCATCGGATTGATTTTCACGCTCGGTCAGGCCGCCCATGCCGAATCCTGGTACCAGTGGCGCGACGCAAGCGGCAAGGTCCGAGTGGGCAGTTCCACGCCGCCGGCAGGGGTGCCTTTCGACATCATCCAGGTCCCCGATCCGATCCGTTGGCGCAACGCGCCGGACATGCCCTCCGAAGTCAGTGCCGAGGGCAAACTCTCCACCCGGGATTTGTACAAACTGGCGTCGCAGTCGGTGTACTGGGTGTTGAACCGGAAGTCATCGGGTGGCCTCGATTCCAGCGCCAGCATCTTTGGCTCGGCGGTCGCCATTTCTGAGGACCTGGCGGTGACCAATTGCCATGTCATGGTGGGCGCCGGGGACAATGCGGAAATCGGAACCGGGGATAAGGGAGATGTCTCGCCCGTCGAGCTGGTGGCGGCCAACTATGTGGCCGACCGCTGCGTGATCCGCTCACGCACCATGGCTTTGCGTCCGGTGGCTGGCATCCGCAGTGCCGACTCGCTGGATATCGGCGAAAACGTCTATGCCATTGGCAACCCGCGGCAGCTTGAGCGAACCCTCTCCGAAGGCCTGATCTCGGGCAAACGCATGTTGGGCGAGATCCGCATGCTACAGACCACGGCGCCGATTTCGCCGGGGTCTTCCGGCGGCGGTTTGTTTGATGAGCGCGGCAATCTGGTGGGCATTACGACGTCCAGTTTGCGCAGTGCCCAGAGCGTCAACTTCGCCATCCCCGCAGAAGATTTCTG
>CAIQEX010000269.1 GCA_903870955.1 uncultured beta proteobacterium | reverse complement strand
GTTTTGGGCCTTTGCCTACAACGTGGCCGGAATTCCATTGGCGGCTCTGGGCTTTCTGAACCCGGTATTTGCCGGTGCCGCCATGGCCCTGAGTTCGGTCAGCGTGATGGCCAACGCATTGCTTCTCAAACGCTGGAAACCTTGAGCACGAAAGACCTGGGTTCGCCTTGGGATGCCGTTCGCAGTTGACTTCCATCAATGTCAAAACACCCGTGGTATGAGACCCTTGGCGTCATAAAAATGGGGTAACGAGACATGAACCACAGTAGCCTGCAGATCATCCGCGACGAGCATTCGGCACTGGCCGCGATGTTGCGTGCGCTGGGCGCCATGATTGCGCGCGGGCCAGGCGATGAACCGGAGCGCTACTTTGATGTCATGCGCGCCACGCTGTTTTATATCGACGAGTTTCCCGAACGCAAGCACCATCCCAAAGAGTCAGAATTGTTGTTCCCTCAAATTGCCAAACGTTCCAGCGAATGCAAAGAGGTATTGGAGCGGCTGGAAAAGGACCATGCCGGCAGCGAGCGTGCGATTCGTGAACTGCAGCATTTGCTGTTGGCCTGGGAACTGGTCGGTGACTCCCGTAGGCAGGCGTTTGAAGAGGCCGCCGGCAAGTATTTGCAGCTTTACCAGAGCCACATGGAACTTGAGGACACGGTGGTTCTGCCTTTGGCCGAAAAGGTGCTGGACGAGGCCGACTGGTTGCTGCTGGACGCCGCCTTTGCCAGCAACTGTGACCCTTTGACAGGCAAATATCCGCGTGACCCCATTTATGACCGGCTATTTACCCGCATCGCGATGAGCCGGGCCTCCCGCTAGAGCTGCTGTCACCCTGGTTGCCGTCGCGCAGCGCCGGTGGAACGACAATGTGGGGCACCACAATGCCCCACCGAATTTCATCTTGCACACCCATTCGCGCCAACTAACGGCTCTAGCCTTCGCCATCGCTTTGGGCGCGGCTATCTCGCTGGGCATTACGCGCTTTGCCTACGGCCTTTTGCTGCCAGCCATGCGCGCAGATTTGGGTTGGTCGTATGCGCTGGCTGGAGCCATGAATACGGCCAATGCCACAGGTTATTTTTTGGGTGCCTTGGCCTGTCCCTGGCTGATGCGGCGCTTTGGGCCTGCTGTGTTGCTGGTCGTTGGCGCGCTGCTAGCCAGCGTATTTATGGTCGGCAGCGGCTTTGTTACGCAAACCGAAGGCTTGTTGGCGCAGCGTTTGCTGGCTGGTATGGCCAGTGCCCTGGTATTTGTGGCGGGCGGTCTGTTGGCTGCCGGGCTGGGTGCACGTGACCCTTTGCGCGGGGGGCTGCTTCTGGGGATTTATTACGGTGGCACCGGCGTCGGTATTGTCTTGTCCAGTCTGCTGGTACCGGTCGCGCTAGAAGCGGCGCAGAACGTGCTGCATGGTTGGCGCTGGGCTTGGTGGGGACTGGGTGCTCTGAGTTTGTTGTTCAGCCTGGTGCTGCTCTGGCCGGCACGCGTCATGGCGGCTTGGACGGCACCCGCTGCCGTGTCGGGAGCCCAGCCGACGACATTTCGCTGGACCCCGTTTGGCTTTGGACTGGCTGGCTACACCTTGTTCGGTGTCGGCTATATCGGCTATATGACCTTTGTCGTGGCGTTGTTGCGTAGTCAGGGTCGCTCGTCCATGGAAATCACCGTGTTCTATGCGTTGCTGGGTGTGGCGGTGATGGCATCCTCGCGCATTTGGGCGCGTTTGCTGGACCGTTTCCATGATGGCCGTCCACTGGCCCTGCTCAACGCCTTGTTGGGTTTGGCAACGCTGTTGCCTGCGCTCACCCAAGCCTGGGGCTGGATATTGCTGTCAGGTCTGCTTTTTGGCGGTGTCTTCCTGTCCGTTGTGGCCTCAAGCACGGCCTTGGTGCGCCACAACCTGCCCCAACCAGCCTGGGGTCAGGGCATTAGCGCCTTCACCACCGTGTTTGCGGCCGGTCAAATCATCGGCCCAACCGTAGTTGGCTGGATATCCGATGGTGCGGGTGGCCTGGAGCGCGGTCTGGTGTTTTCCAGCTGTGCCCTGTGGGTGGGCGCTGCGTTGGCGGTGCGCCAACGCAGGTTAACGCCCACTACTTGATCAGGCCTTCGGCCTTCATGGCAGCTATGACTGCCGGGCGGGCGGCCACGCGGCTGCGGTATGCCAGCAGGTTCGACAAGCCGGACAGGTCCACCGAGACATAAGCTGCCCAGTTGGTTACGGTAAACAGATAGGCGTCGGCTGCTGTAAACGTGTCGCCCAGCAGATATTGCTTTCCGGCCAATTCACCGTCTACCCATTTCAGGCGACCATTCAAGCGCTCCACGATGGACGGTTTGAAATCGGCCGGTGTGGCAGGGCTGAACAAGTACGAGAAGCAGCCTTTGTGCAGTTCTGTGCCAATAAGGGTGAGCCATTCCTGCAGTTTGTAGCGCTCAAAAGTGCCGTTGGCTGGGGCTAACTGGCTGGCGGGAACCAAGTCTGCAATGTATTGAACAATGGCGGGGCCCTCGTGCAGGCGACGACCATCGTCCAGTTCCAGCAGCGGCACATAGCCCAGCGGGTTGATGGTGTAGTAGTCGGTGCCGTCTTCCAGCTTGTGGGTCTTGGTCGGGGCAGATACGGCCGTATAGGCCAAGCCGGATTCCTCCAGCACGATGTGGGGGGAGAGCGAGCAGGCGCCAGCGGAGTAGTAGAGCTTCATGGTCAATCCTTCAAGTCGTTGCAATGATGCCTTGGGTCAGGGCTCAAGGCAGAGCGCGATGTTAGCCGTATTGAGTTTGGCGTGTGTGGCGGCTTGCTTTACCGGCACTTCAGAAAGCCTTAACCGGTCTGAAAGACGCATAGCGTAGAGTTACGGACTTAGTAACTGGCAATTTTTATCCATGACAAAAACAAATTCTTCACAGCGTTTCAGCTTCCCCAGCATAGCCATGCATTGGTTGATGGTGCTGGTGTTTATTGGAGTTTTCGTCGCGGTTAACTTGATCGATGTGTTGCCCAAGGGCAGCGACGGCCGTCAGTTGGCCAAGACCATGCACTTCTCTCTGGGCTTGTTGATATTTGGCCTATTCTGGCTACGTGTCGCCTTTCGCCTGTTGGGAACCACGCCGGACATCGTTCCGGCCCCACCGGCGTGGCAGGAGAAGCTGGCCAAACTGGGACATTTGGCGCTCTACGCCATCATGCTGATGATGCCGCTGGTGGGCTGGGCCGCACTAAGCGCGTTTGGCAAGCCGATACCTTTCTTCGGTCTGGAATTGCCGGCAC
>CAIQEX010000268.1 GCA_903870955.1 uncultured beta proteobacterium | reverse complement strand
TACCGCCGCGGCGGGGGACGCCAGCTTTGGTCCCTTCGTCAAGCGGCTCACGCCGGTGGAGGATGACGAGCAAGGCGGTTGGGTCGGTGAGGCGGATTGGGTCCGCTTGCAGCAGGAGCCTCTGCGCGCCCGCCTTTTGCTGCGCGTGGTGGGTATCACCATGGTGGTTTTGGTTGTTTGGGCGGCCTTTGCCAAGGTGGACGAAGTGACCCGTGGCGAGGCACGTGTGGTGCCGACCAGCCAGGTGCAGGTGGTGCAGAGTGTGGACGGTGGCATTGTGGAAGAACTGCTGGTCAAAGAAGGCCAGGTGGTGGAAGCCGGTCAGTTGCTGATGCGGGTGGACCCGACGCGTTTTGTTTCCAATTTGCAGGAGAGCAAGGTCAGCCAGGCCGCTTTGCGCGTGAAGCAATTGCGCTTGGATGCGCTCACCCGGGGTACGGCGTTTAACCCGCCAGCGGACCTGATCAAGGAAGCGCCCGAGGCGGTGGCCCAGGAAGCACGCCTCTATGAGTCGCGCAGGGCAGAAATCAGTGCCCAGATATCCATCTCGCAAAACCAGTTGGCCCAGCGCCAGCAGGAACTCAATGAAGTCAAAGCACGCAAAGAGCAGGCCGAGCGCACCCTGGAACTCATGACCCAGGAACTGAACGCCACCAAGCCCATGCTGGCCAGTGGCGCGGTATCGCCAGTAGAAATTTTGCGTCTGGAGCGTGAGATTGCCCGCATGAAGGGCGACCGTGAACAGGCCACAGCGCAGATTTCACGCGTGCAAGCGGCCATCCTGGAAGCCAGCCGCAAGATTGAAGAGGTGACACTCACGAGTCGCAACCAGATGAGCGGCGAACTGTCTGAAACGATGGGCAAGTTGGCGGCCCTGTCGGAGAGCGGCAAGACCCTGGAAGACAAGGTCAAGAAGGCGGATGTGAAGTCGCCGATGCATGGCATCGTCAAGCGACTGTTGGTCAACACCCTGGGCGCCGTGGTGCAGCCGGGCAAGGAATTGGTGGAGGTGGTGCCGCTGGACGATGCGCTGATTCTGGAGGTGCAGATCGCACCCAAAGACATTGGTTTCCTGCGTCCCGAGCAGCAGGCCACGGTCAAGTTCACCGCCTATGACTATTCCATTTATGGCGGGCTGACGGCGGACGTGATCAACATCGGAGCCGATTCGGTGCTGGATGAAAAAGGCAATGCCTTCTTCCATGTGCGGGTGCGCACGCACAAGTCCAGCCTGGGCCCCGGCCTGCCCATTATTCCGGGCATGGTGGCGCAGGTGGATATCCTGACGGGCAAAAAAACCGTGCTGTCGTACCTGCTCAAACCGGTGTTGCGTGCACGTGCCAACGCATTGACCGAACGATGACTGTGCAACACTTTTTTCTCGCCAGCAGCCCACTCGAACCTGGCGCGCGTTGGCAACAGGCCTTTGCGCAGGGTCAGTGCCTGGATGCGGCTGAACTGGCGCCGCGTGTTTCGAAGCTTCAGGCGAATCAGTTTGTTGTCTGGCTGAGTGCCGAGGATTCGCAATGGCCGCAGATGCTGGCATTTGCGCTGCAGACCCGCAGCGATGCGCGCGTGGTGCTGCTTTCGGCCGTCCCCAATCCTGCCGAAGGCGTGGTAGCACTTGATGCCGGTGCCCTGGGTTATACCCACGCCTACGCGCTGCCCGAGCTTTTGCATGAGGTGGCAACGGTGGTGACGCATGGCGGTTTATGGACCGGGCCTGAATTGCTTAAACGCCTGGTGGCCAAGACCCATGCGGCGTTGTCCGAGTTGCCGGTCGCGCAAGCGCCAGCCAGCGAGCGTGCCTTGGAGGCTGCCAGAGTCTGGGCCAGTCTGTCGGCGCGCGAAGTGCAGGTGGCAATGGCTGTGGCGGAAGGTCGCTCGAACAGAGAAGTTGCAGACCTCCTTTCCATATCCGAGCGCACCGTTAAGGCCCATATGGGTTCCGTGTTCGAAAAGCTCGGGCTTCGTGATCGATTGCAACTGGTGCTGTTCGTCGCCTCTGTGCGTCTGCAGGTTCCGTCCAACCCGAGGGCTACGGCATGAGTGAAGAAATGGACCCGATTGACGACACCAGTTCCAGCGTGGACGCGCTCAGCCAATCCGATGCCGCCATCGCCCGTGTGCTGGAAGATTTGATTGATGTGCTGATCACGAAGGGCGTGATTCAATTTACCGATCTGCCCGATGCGGCGCAAATCAAGCTCATGACGCGTCGCCAGACGCGTGCCAAATTGAGCAACAGCCTGCATCTGCTGCCAGAAGACGGCGACGAAGGTTTTCTCTAAAACCGGTAATTCTTGGCATTTTGGTGCTCAGAAAAATGGGCATTTTGCCAAAACATGTACCGAAGTCCAATGGGCGTTAGACGCCACCCGGGCTAAGCTTGGCGTGTAGGGAAAAGCCGCGGCGCATGCCGTGGTTTGCTCCCACTTTTAACTATATACATCGGAGTTTTCCCCATGGCCCACATCGCCACTGTCGCAGCTATTACGGGTACCGGCACTGTCTATGCCGTCAACGCGCTGGGTGTCCAGCGCATCGTCAAAGCGGGTGATGTGCTGGAGAAGGGTGAAACCTTGAAGACCGTTGGCAACGCCACGGTGGAGCTCTTGATGGACGACGGCAACCTGTTGGCCGTTGCTCCCGATAAAACGGTACACCTGGACGACAATGTCAGCCAAAGCGACACACTGCCAACGGCTGCAGACAGCGCCATCAGCTCCAGCGCCACCAGCGAAACCATCATTCAAGCCCTGGAGCGCGGCACCGATCTGAGCACCACGCTCGACGCCACGGCCGCAGGTCTGGATGGCGGTGGTGGAGGTGGCAACAGCTTTGTGCAACTGCTGCGCATATCGGAAGGAGTGGATGCACAGTCATACAACTTCAACTTCAGCGGATTGGGCGTTTTGCCCATTACCGAAGGGGTTGGTGTGGTGGCCACTGCGAGCACCACGGTGGCAAACGTGACGGCCAGTCTTTCGGTAAACCCGATTGCTGGAGACGGTGTCATCAACGCAACGGAAGCCCAATCACCAATGACCACAGTCAGTGGCACGGTGGGCGGCGATGTGAAGGTCGGTGACACGGTCACCATTTTGGTCAACAACCACACCACCACCACGACCGTAACAGCTGATGAAAACGGCAAGTTTGTTTTCCATGCAGACGTGGCGACCTCTGATCTGTCTGCAGACAGCACGGTAGATGTCAGTGTCAAGACCTCCAATGCGGACCAAACGGCGACGGCAACAGCGACCGCCAAGGCTGTGGTGGCGTTTGATACCGTCGCTGAGGCGGCTATCAGCATCGACCCGGTTGGAAATGACATCATCACCGCTGCCCAGGCCGTCGCCGGTGGCAATGTGATGGTCACTGGCACGGTAGGCGGCGATGCCAAAGTCAATGATGTTGTGACCATCACCGTGAATGGTCATGAAACCACTGGTTTGGTGACGCAAGGCCCGAATGGCTTGGTATTTAGCGTCCCAGTGGCAGTTGCTGATTTGGTTGCCGACAAGACGATTGACGCTAGCGTGAAGGCTACGGACGCTTACGGAAACACGGTCACCACCACGGCTCACCACACCGTGACCGGACAGTCGGTGGCAAGCAATGAAGCCACGGTTGTAACCGAGGATCAAGCGCCTGTAGCCGGACAGTTGACGGCCACGGGAGCCGTCACCGTGGTTTCAAGTTCCGGTCTTAGCAATGCGGTCGATCCAACCTCCACCACGTTGGTAACGCATACCGTTACTGCCAACGGTGTGACCCAAAATACACCGGCGTTGGGCACATTGAACGTGCATGCAGATGGAACCTATGACTTCAACGTGAGCAATTCCGCGGTGCAGTTCCTGGGTCAGGGCGAAAAGATCGTTCAGACCTATGAAGTCAAGTCTGCCGACGGTACCGCGACCAGCACCATCACGGTGACGATCAACGGCACGAATGACGCGCCGGTGGCCGTGGTTGCTACTGACTCCTCCACAGAGGGCGGCGCTTTGGTTACCGGCCAATTGGTTGCAACCGATGCAGACGACTCCACCACACTGAGCTTCAGTGCTGTGGGCACCGTACCCGCTGGCTTGACCTTGAATGCTGACGGAAGCTACAGCTTTGATCCGAGCAACGCGGCCTACAACCACCTGGCAGCAGGCGCCACACAAGAAGTGGTGTTGAGCTTCAAGGCCAATGACGGCAATGCTGACTCTGCTACGCAGACGTTGACGATCACAGTCACCGGCACGAACGACGCACCGGTCGCTCAAGTCGCCACCAACACCGCTACAGAAGGCGGCAGCCTGGTCAACGGTCAACTGACCGGTACTGATGCAGACGACAGCACCACACTGAGCTTCAGTGCAGTGGGCGCTGTGCCTGCTGGACTGACCTTGAACGCAGATGGCAGCTACAGCTTTGATCCAAGCAACGTCGCCTACAACCACCTCGCGGCAGGCGTCACACAAGAAGTGGTACTGAGCTTCAAGGCCAATGACGGCATTGCTGACTCGGCTGTCCAGACACTGACGATCACAGTCACTGGTACGAATGACGCGCCAGTGGCCGTGGTTGCTACTGACTCCGCCACAGAAGGCGGCGCTGTGGTCAACGGCCAACTGACCGGCACCGACGCAGACGACGCCACCACACTGAGCTTCAGCGCAGTGGGCACTGTGCCTGCTGGCCTGACCTTGAACGCAGACGGAAGCTACAGCTTTGATCCGAGCAACGCCGCCTACAACCATCTCGCTGCAGGTGCTACGCAAGAAGTGGTGTTGAGCTTCAAGGCCAATGACGGTGTTACTGACTCAGCTATCCAGACACTGAAGATCACAGTGACGGGCACGAACGACACACCAGTCGCCGTGGTAGCGACAAATTCCGCTACAGAAGGTGGCGCTGTGGTCAACGGTC
>CAIQEX010000267.1 GCA_903870955.1 uncultured beta proteobacterium | reverse complement strand
TGGCATTGGGTGACGCCACAGGACACCGCAATGATTTCCGTGGCAACCCCCTTTTCCTTCAAGCGCACAGCCTCTTCTATGGCGATTTCATCAAACGGGTTCATGCTCATTTTGACGTTGACGGTGTCGACGCCCGAGCCGTCCGACTTGACGCGGACCTTGACGTTGTAATCCACCACACGCTTCACTGCGACAAGAATTTTCATGCTGGGTCTCCTGTTGGAAAGGGCTGTTGATCAGAACAAATCAACCGACATGCGGTTGGTGCTGACTCCGGCCTGGTGAATGCTTTGTGCCAAGGCTGCGGCCTGCGGCAGCACCGAGTCGGCATAGAAGCGGGCCGTGATCAGCTTGGCTTCGAAGAAGGCGGGGTCGCGCGCCATCTGGTCCTGGGCCAGCATCATGGCGCGGGCCATCTGCCAGCCGCACAGCACCACACCAGCGAGCTTCAGGTAGTTCACGGCACCCGCATACACCACCTTGGGGTCGCTCTTGCCGTGGGCCACGATAAAGGCGATGGATTCTTCCAGCGCGGCGCGGCCCTGGCTCAGGGCCTCGCGCATGGCGGTGCAATCGGCATCGTTGTGGGCCGCCAGGTCCTGTTCGGTCATGGCGATGCGGGCGCACAGGGCCAAGGCCACGGCACCCTTGTCGCGCAGTGTCTTGCGTCCGACGATGTCATTCGCCTGAATGGCCGTCGTGCCTTCGTAAATGGTGAGGATGCGGGCATCCCGGTAGTGCTGCGCCGCACCGGTCTCTTCGATAAAGCCCATGCCGCCGTGGACTTGCACGCCCAGACTGGCCATTTCAATCGACATGTCGGTGGAGAAGCCCTTCACCAC
Organism: uncultured beta proteobacterium; assembly: GCA_903870955.1. Taxonomy (GTDB): domain Bacteria; phylum Pseudomonadota; class Gammaproteobacteria; order Burkholderiales; family Burkholderiaceae_C; genus Allorhodoferax. The sequence continues at coordinate 2,489 of CAIQEX010000267.1, read as the reverse complement.
CGGCACCAGATACTCATACACCGCCTGGCTCTGCGCCCGCTCGGCGGCATCAGTGGCGTGGTGGGCCACGTCGCTGATGCCCGCAGCCACATAGGCCAGCGCACGCGCGCCCTCGACATGGGCCCGCATGGTCAGCAGCATGCGCTTGACATCGGGATGGTGAATGATGGCCACGGGCCCATCCGAGCCAGCCAGATCGCGACTTTGCAAGCGGTCACGCGCAAAGCCCACGGCCTTTTGGTAGGCCCGGTCGGCCACTGCAATGCCCTGCATACCCACAGCAAAACGCGCGGCATTCATCATGATGAACATGTACTCCAGGCCCCGGTTCTCTTCACCCACCAGATAGCCCACCGCGCCACCATGGTCGCCAAACTGCAGCACCGCCGTCGGGCTGGCCTTGATGCCCAGCTTGTGTTCGATCGACACGCACCACGCGTCGTTGCGCGCACCCAGACTGCCGTCGTCGTTGACCAGAAACTTGGGGCAGACAAACAGGCTGATGCCCTTCACGCCCTCCGGTGCGCCCGGCACGCGGGCCAGCACCAGATGCACGATGTTTTCCGTCATGTCGTGCTCACCGTAGGTGATGAAGATCTTGGTGCCAAACACCTTGTAGGTGCCATCGGGTTGCGGTTCCGCACGGGTGCGCACCGCTGCCAGGTCGGAGCCCGCTTGCGGCTCGGTCAGGTTCATCGTGCCGGTCCATTCACCGCTGATGAGCTTGGCGGCAAACTTGTCCTTGAGTTCATCACTGCCCGCCACCAGCAGCGCCTCGATAGCACCGTCGGTCAGCATGGGGCACAGCGCAAATGACAGGCTGGCGGCATGCAACATTTCGGCGCATGGCGTGGCCACCAACTTGGGAAAGCCCTGGCCACCAAACTCGGTCGGGTGAATCACGCCTTGCCAACCGCCTTCGGCAAACTGGGCATAGGCTTCCTTGAAACCGGGCGTGGTGGTGACGACACCATCCTTCCAGCTGCTGGGGTTTTTGTCGCCTTCCCAATTGAGTGGCGCCACCACGTCCTGACAAAACTTGGCGGACTCTTCCAGCACGGCTTGTGCGGTGTCCAGGTCGTAGTCTTCCATGCCCGGCAATGCGGTAACGGTGCCAAGGCCGGCCAGTTCCTGCATGGCAAACAACATGTCTTTCAGAGGTGCTTGGTAACTCATAGTGGTCTTTCGAATGAAGGGAAGAAGGGGCTCAGGCGGCAGCCTGAGCGACTGCGGCCAATGCCGCTTTGGCGGCCCGACGGACCGATGAATCCACCTTGATCAGGGCTTCGCCATCAATCACGGTCACGCCGCGCACCGTGCAGGTGGTTTGCAGTACCACGCGGCCACGCTCAGCCACCAGTTCACGCACCTGAACGGTGGCATGCACGGTGTCTCCGGGGCGCACCGGCGCCAGAAATTTCAGATGCTGATCCATGTAGATCGAACCCGGTCCGGGCAGGCGTGTGGCAACTGCGGCAGAGATCACACTGGCCGAGAGAAAGCCGTGCGCGATGCGCCCGTTAAAGGCCGTGGTGGCCGCATATTCCTCATTGATGTGGATCGCGTTGGTGTCGCCGGAGACGCCCGCAAACAACACGATGTCGGCCTCGGTGATGGTCTTTGAAAAGGTGGCGCTCATGCCCACGCGCAGGTCTTCGATGTCGTAACCGTTCATCTCGTTCATGGCAATCCTGTCGTCTCCGTTATGGGTGCTTCACAGGCGCGAAAGGCCTGCTGGCGATTTAGTGGTGAGAACGATATCAGCGGATTGTTGAAACAAATCGGACCAAATGTATCGAATGATTGCAACGCTATCGCGGCGGCGGGGCAGGCACCAGAATTCGCATCTTCCGTAACCCCGCCCACCATAAAGGAGCCCCTTTCATGTCCAGCAACGAGGTCGTTGAACGCATAGTCGCCAACCCAAAATTTCAACAACTGGTGCGTACGCGCAGCCGCATTTCGTGGAGCATGTTTTTCATCGTTATCACGCTTTACTACCTGCTGATGGGCACGGTGGCTTTTTATCCGGAAGCCCTGCGCACCCTCATCAGCCCGGAATCCGTGGTGACCATCGGCTGGCCTCTGGGCGCTGCCGTGATCGTGATCTCCTGGCTGTTGACGGGCCTCTACATCCGCCGGGCCAACACCGAACTCGAACCCCTGAATGCAGCCGTCCTGAAGGATCTGAAGTAATGAAACCCGCAACCCTCTCCCCCCGCCTGGGCCTGTTGGCCCTGCTGACACTGCCGCTGTGCGCCCAAGCCACGCCGGCGATGGAGGCTGGCACCAAACAGCCCCTCAACATCACGGCTATCGCGATGTTTTTTGTGTTCGTGCTGAGCACCCTGGTCATCACCTACTGGGCTGCGCGTCGTTCGCGTTCAGCCAGTTCGTTCTATACCGCCGGTGGTGGCATCTCAGGCTTTCAAAACGGTCTGGCAGTTGCGGGCGACTACATGTCCGCCGCCACCCTGCTGGGTATAACC
>CAIQEX010000266.1 GCA_903870955.1 uncultured beta proteobacterium | reverse complement strand
GCAACGACAACAAGCAGGTCTCGCTGATGGCTGGACAGACTCTGCAGACGCCCGCCGAGATCGGCAACATCCTGCTGACCGCGCGCGACGGCCGCACCTATGAGGAGATCAAGAAGTCCCTGATCGAAGCGCTGGTGATGAACGCCAAGGAAGAAGGCAAGAACACCCGCACCGACAACACCTGGATCGGCCGGCGCCTGGATGGCCTGGCACGTTTTGGCGTCGCTCACATCAAGCCAGCCACCTGGATGCGGATCTTCGACGGTGGCCAAGACGGTGGCGCCTGGTGGAACACCATCACCCGGCCAGCCAACGAGCGCGCGAGCTTCGAGTCTGACCGGCGCGCCAAGGCGACTGAAGCGTTGATGAAGGCGTTGGGACCGGTGCTGAAGAATGTGGAGTTCATGGACAAGGTAGGCAAGGGCGTGTTCTTCCCGGCGCTGAACACCAGCCTGAACTGGGAGGAGCGCTTTGCCATCCTGTGCAACTACGGCAATGAGTCCAATCTGCAGCGCCTGATGGGTGGCGGCATCGCCGGCGTCACCAAGACCTTGAGCGTGGGCCAGATCCAGGCTGTGCTCAAGACCATGTCAGCGGCTGAGTTCAACGCTGCCCAGGCCATCTGGGACCACTTCGAATCCTACCGGCCAGAGATTGCGTCGAAGGAACTGCGGGTAAATGGCGTGGAGCCTGAGTGGATTGCCGCTCGCCCGTTCACCATCAAGTCTGCAGATGGTGTGACCATGGTCATGCGCGGCGGTTACTTCCCTGTGAAGTTCGACCCCAAGACCAGCCTGAAGGCCGAGCAGCACGCGAGCTCGGAAGATGCCAAGAACGCCATGAAGGCCGCCTATAGTGTGGCGACCACCCAGCGCAGCTTCACCAAGGCCCGGGTGGAGGAGGTCCACGGCCGGCCGCTGCTGCTCAACTTGAATGGGTTGTACTCCGGTGTCAACGATGTGATCCACGACCTGGCCTGGCATGAGTGGGTGATCGACATGAACCGATTGATGCGCAGCACCTCGGTCGATGAGGCGATCCGCGACCACTACGGCGCCAACGTCAAGCGCGAGCTCACCAAGTGGAGAGATGACATTGTGGCCGGCACCCGCAAGCTGGACCATGGGATTGAGAACGCAGTGGGTTGGGCTCGCAAGTTCGCCAGCGCCAGCGCCCTGACCTTCAACGTGGTCAGCGCCCTGATGCAGCCACTGGGCGTCACCCAGTCCTTCGCGCGCGTTGGGACCAAGTGGGTGGCCAGCGGCATCGCCCAGTACATTGCCAGCCCGGTCGACTCCACAACGATGGTGCAGGGCAAGTCCACCTTCATGGCCAACCGCACCAGAACTATGTGGCGCGATGTCAACGAGCTGCGCAACCGCATCGGTGGACAGACCACCGGGCGTGAGCTCATGGGCCGGTACGGGTACTTCCTGACCATGCACCTGCAGATGATGGTCGACGTCCCAACATGGATTGGCGCATACGAGAAGGCGATCCATGGCAACAGCAACGAGTCGACCGCCATCGCACTGGCAGACCAGGCTGTGAAGGACTCGCAAGGTGGCGGCGAGGAGGTCGACCAATCTGGTATCACCCGCGGCGGCCCGATGGTGAAGCTGTTCACAGCCTTCTACGACTTTATGAACACCCAGGCCAACCTGCTGTACTTGGGCGCCAAGACAAAGGATAAGGGCAAGGCCTTCATGGACTTCGTGATGATCGGCGTGGCTACGCCAATCCTGGGCGCCATGCTGCGTGATGCGCTGATCTCCGGTGACTCGGGTGATTGGGATGACTGGGACAAGGCCATCAAGCGGATGATCACTGAAGGCATGACCAACCTGATAGGCATGGTCGCATTTGGGCGCGAGTTCAGCCAGGCAGCCAAGGCGCTGATCGGTGAGGACAAGGGCATGGGGTACTCCGGTCCTGCCGGCCTGCGCCTGATCCCTGATGCCTACAAGCTGATGCAGCAGATACACCAAGGCCAGGTCGATGATGGGTTCCGCAAGGCGTTCATCACCAGCCTGGGTGATGTGTCTGGAATTCCTGCCGTGCAGATCAACCGCACGATCAACGGCATCCAGGCGCTGAGCGATGGCAAGACCAGCAACCCAATGGCCGTTGTGACCGGATACCAGTCTCCCCACTAGCGGTGCGCGTAACCCCGGTGGATGCCAGCACTATTGCTGAAGTTCACCGGAGGTCGCACCTTGACTATCAGCTCATCCATCCGCAAGGCTGGTCCGTTTACCGGAAACGGTGCGACGGTCGCCTTCCCGTTCACGTTCAAAGTCTTCACCGCTTCCGACCTCTACGTCGTGCAGGCGCTGACATTGACCGGCGTCGAGTCCGTCAAGACCCTGACCACCGATTACACCGTCACCCTCAATGCTGACCAAAATGCCACTCCAGGCGGCACAGTCACTATGCTGGTGGCGCCACCTTCCGGTTACACGCTTACCCTCACTAGTCAAGTCGCAAACCTTCAGCCAGTGGATCTGCAGAACGCCGGCGGCTTTTATCCGTCCGTCATCAACACGGCGCTGGACAAGGCCACCATCCAGATTCAACAGTTAGCCGAGAGGGTCAGCCGCGCGCTGTTGTCGACGGTAAGCACTTCAAGCGCTGCCGTGCTTCCGGTCCCTTCTGCAACAAAGGTACTTGCTTGGAACGCTGCAGGAACTAATCTTGAAAATGTGGACATGATTGCTGGGCAATCAAACCTCGCCACAGGCCTCGCCGCCTCCACCGGCGCATCCCTCGTCGGCTTCATTCAGTCCGGCACTGGGGCTGTGGCACGGACGGTTCAGGATAAGGCTCGGGAGAGTGTGAGTGTGATTGACTTTGGCGCTGTGGGGAATGGGGTTACGGATGATACGGCTGCGATTCAGGCTGCGTCAAACTCCTTAGTGAGTGGTCAGACGCTGTACTTCCCAAGTGGCACATATTTAGTCTCTTACATTTGGACAGCATACACTGACACCACATCCGATAATGTTGGCAAGGGCCGCGCTGTTTGCTATATCAACCTGAAGCAAAATATTACATTCAAGGGCGACAATGTAACGATCCTTTGCAATAACCACAATATTACAACATACGGTGGATTTTTGTTTTGTCTCGTTGAGGGGTCTCCGGGCTTCACCATTGACGGATTCAATTTTGTTATGTCCTTCACTGGCTATAACAACTCTGCTTCTTACTATCCTTTTGTTGGGGCAGTTGTTGCGTTTGATGTAGTTGGTAGGGTGTCGAATTCTCCAACGACCATGTGTAATAACTTCAAGGCTAGAAACTTAACTTTTAATCTATTTCATCCTAATGGGTGTTTTGCAATAACCGCTTTTCCTTTTGGTGGAAGTGATGTAAACAATGGATACAAGATGTTTGCTGTTTCGTTATTTGGCGATACAGCGGCAACTGATACGACAAAACAAAACCGTGGAATCCTTTTGGAAAATATACGGTTCCTAAAGGGGCATAATGGATATGGACTTTGGTATTACGCATTTCATAGTGTCACTGTGCGTAATATTTATGCTGATGCATGGGTAACTGCACAGTACACCATTGCTACTTTGACAATGGCTGGGATAAGTTATGTAGGCGTTCTAAGATGTCAGCAGTACAACCGATTCGGATTGACTATCGATAATGTCCAAGTACAGTCTTTGCCGTGGGCTAGTCGAACTGGATCGTATGTTGGAAATTGTGGCGGCTTGGCTATTGGTGATGTAACTACAACTGATAACGCGAATGGCGCATCTATATCCAATTGCTTGTTTATTCTTGATAACAACAGTACTACAGTGACTACCAATTACGATGTTGGAATTCTGTCTCAGTTGAGCGGAAGTGTTGAAATAACTAACTGTACATTTGAAACATGGACGAGTACGGGCGCATGGGCTTACTGCATACAAGCGCAAAGCATTGGTGCTGATACTACCGGGCGCACAAATTATACGATTACAAACAACATCGTAAACAAAAGCATTTGCGGCCCATTTGTTCAAATATATACTTTGAACGGTGTTGGAGATACCAGCAGAACAATTAAATCTGTGACAATCACCAATAACATTATTGAGGGTTGGGGCGCGGAAGGTTCAGTAACAATACCAAATTCTGCAACATATTACGGGGTTGAGAATTTAGTTGTATCCAATAACGTCTTTGCAGGTGTTTACACTGCTATTACCAACACTGGAAATTGCATATATGCTCCAACTCGCACAAATGCCGATAACGTCATAATTTCAGGAAATGTTCTAAAGAATGGGGCTTACCCGTATTGGGTTACAAGTGCCAATGCATTTATTGTTGAGAATGCACTATCCGGCAATGTTTCTTCTCCTGTTTCTCCGAATCTAGCCTATTCAGAAGGCACATGGACTCCGGCGCAAGGTGCTGGATTGACTGTTGTTGGTGCATTTAGTTCTAGCGGGAACTGGACGCGAATCGGGCGGCAGGTAACGGTTAATGGTCAGTTGATCGGCGCCACATCGGTTGCTGTTTCTGCTGGTGGTGTTTTGACAAATAACCTACCATTTACCGTTGCGGGGTTTGGAACTGGAAGTGCAACTAATGCGGGTGTAAACGCAACATCTGTTGCTACTGCTTCTGGTACTACTGTGTACTCATCTGCGGCAATTACCGCAAATGCAAATATTTCGTTCTCAGCCACATTCTTCGTATGACCACCATCTGGAAGGCCATCGTTGCCTACATCGTCATTGTCGTTGTGGCGGCCCTGATCGGAATCAAGACATGCTCTGCCGGAACGCTGGAAGATGTAGCTACCTCGCCAAAGACTTTTGCCGTTTGCAAGACGGTAGACATTGCCTCCACTGCATATCTCTTGGAGCATGGTCTAGCGACTGAAGCAAATCCTCTGGTCGCTTGGTCGCTGCGGATCGGCGGCTGGGCACCGCTGGTGTTCGTCAGCATCGGCATTTATTGGGCCATGCAAAAGTTCAAAGACCAACCCGGTGCAAAGCCTGCCACGGCTATTGCCAACGGCGTGACTTGTATTGCTGCAACCAAAAACCTACTACTACTGCCATGACACAAGACTTCCACCCATCAGGATTCGACAGGCGTGCAGGCGAACGCCGCGCAGTAATGGAAGTATCAGCACCAGCAGCAGAAGGATGGCACTTGGATAAGAAAGTTCCCCTATCGTTGATCTTCGCCATGCTGGTCCAGGCCGGTATGGTGATCTTGGCCATAGCAGACATCAAGAAGGACGTGGAGCTGCTCAAGCAGGACGCCCAGGCGCTACACGTCCGCGATAACCAGAACATCGATGCGCTTAACACCGCGATCAAATCGTTCACCGAGCAATACACCAGGCTGGACGCCAAACTGGATCGGTTGATCGAGAGGACGATTAAATGAATTCTGTGAGCGCCCATTTTTCACTTGAAGAGGTGACGCACAGCCAGACTGCAGCCCGGCTTGGGATCGACAACGACTTGCCCATGGAGCTCATGCAGAACGTGAAGAAGGCGGCATTGGGAATGGAGTTGGTCAGGCTGGCGCTGAACTCCAACATGTGCATCGTGTCGAGCTGGTATCGATGCCAAGAGCTGAACGCTGCGGTCGGATCAAAAAATACGTCAGCCCACACAACCGGGTTCGCCATCGATTTCACTTGCCCGACAGCCGGCACGCCAGAGCAGATCGTCCGCGCGCTGATCAAGTCTTCCGTGCCTTTTCAGCAGGTGATCTATGAATTTGGAACATGGGTACACATCTCCTTCAACGGCGAGGCTCGCCAGGCCTTAGTGATAGACCACCTCGGCACCAGAGAATTTGCGTGATCGCAGTTGACCCGTTTGACAGCGAGTTCCTGCCAGCCGAGAGCCAAGTGCTGATCAGGCTGATTGCGAAGACAGAACAGTACCGGGTGCAGGGTCGGTTCTGGGAAAGCATGGCAATGGAGAGGGCAGTTGGGATTGTTTACGCGACCCTCAAGGCTGATTACCAAGATACATCACCAACGAACTGGAGCGGACTATGAGCGAATGGCACCTGCGGGATCTGGTCACTGACCACAAGACAGGCAAGCTGCGCGAGACAGCGGTGTGGTCGAACATCGGCAAGGCCTCGATGACCTGGGCCTTCATCTACACCGTGTTCTACGCCAAGGGTTCATTCTCGGAATTGTTGTGGGTTGCCTACGGGTCCATCGTTGTTGCCCATGAGCTCACCGCGCGTTACTTCAACCAAAAACAGCAAGTGCTGGATAAGGATACCCATGCTCAACCTACTAGGCCCGTATAAATATGTGGTGGATTTTCTGGTTATTGCCGCTCTGGTCGGCCTCGCCGCTCTTGGCGTCCACAAGTACAACGCCTACCAGCAAGACATCGGAGCGTCCCGGGTCCAGGACGCCTGGAACAAAGCCACACTAATTGCCAAAGACGCCCAGCGTCTGCGTGAGATCCAGTTCCAACAGGAGAAAGACAATGCCATCGCTCAATCTGCCAAGAGTATCCAGGCTGCCAACAATGCTGCTGCCACTGCTACTCAGTCTGGCCGGGTGCTCCAGTCCACCATCGAAGCCGTCCTTGCCAGATCCAGTACAGATTCCGTCGATGCCAATCGTCGATACCTCGCTGCGGTCGGAGCCATTTTCAAAGACTGTTCAGACAAATATCGAGAGCTGGGACAAGAGGCTGACCGACTCTATAACGACAAGCAAACCCTGATAGGCGCCTGGCCTAGATGAGCTTGGAGATGTCGCTGGCGCGCGGTAGTTTTAAGTTGGCGGCGCGCGCAAATTCTGATTGGCTTTTTTCATCCTGAAATATTTGTTACGTAAAGTTATTCCTGGATTGCTGTTGATTTCCCTGCTGACCAGTTCGGCGTGGGCGCAGGGTC
>CAIQEX010000265.1 GCA_903870955.1 uncultured beta proteobacterium | reverse complement strand
CGGCTGTCGAGTAGAAGGAGTCGAGCAACTTGCCCAGGGAACTGCGGATGCCGTCCTGCGGAATCTTGGCGCGGTTTTCAGCCCAGTCGGTTTCCATGATGCCCAGATCACGTTGGTCCATCGCCAACAGAAAACCACTCTCCTGCCAGAAGTCCTTGACGGGTTCCCAGAGCTTGTCAGCCGGGCGCTTCACCACCAACCATCGCTGATTGCCTGAACGCTCGATACGCACATCACCGAGTGCGGGGGCGGCAACCGGCACCTTGGCATTGGCGGCTTGCGCAGGCTTGTAACCTGAAGCCGATACTGCGCCGTCAACCACGGTGTAGCGCGTGTCTTTGGACAACTGTGTCAGATCCGGCGGTACGATGAGGGAGGGTGCTTTGACCGTGTTGCTTCGGTAGTCCACCTTGTCAGATTCCAAAACGGAACAACCTGCCAGCGCAAGGGCGGCTCCCAATGCAGTCACTTGAATAATCGATTTCACAGATTTCCTCTTCTTTTTTTCCGGGGGACTTAAATCAGGCCGGTGGATTGCATGACCCGTTCCAGCATCTGCTGGTTCGGTTCGGTCAGCGTAGTCAGCGGCAGGCGCAACGCACCTTGGCTATGTCCCATGCGGGCCACGGCCCACTTTACGGGTATCGGGTTGGATTCCACAAACAGGGCTTTGTGAAGAGGTAACAACTTAAACTGGATTTCCATGGCGCGCTGGATGTCTCCAGCCATGGCCGCCATGCACAGTTCGTGCATCAGGCGCGGCGCCACGTTGGCCGTCACGCTGACGTTGCCGTGACCACCGCACAGCATCAGGGCCACCGCAGTGGGATCATCGCCCGAATAAATGGCGAAGTCCTTCGGTGCTTCCTTAATCAGCCACTGGGCGCGTTCGATATTGCCGGTGGCTTCCTTGATGCCCACAATGCCGGGCACCTGGGCCAGACGCAGCACCGTGTCGTGTGCCATATCGGCCACCGAACGACCGGGCACGTTGTACAAAATAACAGGCAGGTCCACGGCTTCGGCGATGGCCTTGAAGTGCTGGTACTGGCCTTCTTGCGTGGGCTTGTTGTAGTAGGGAACGACCTGCAACTGGCTGTCGGCTCCGACCTTCTTGGCAAACTGTGCCAGGTTGATTGCCTCACGGGTCGAGTTGGCACCACAACCCGCCATGATGGGAACGCGACCTGCGGCTTGCTCCACCGACACGCGGATGATTTCGCAATGTTCTTCCACGCTCACCGTGGGTGACTCGCCCGTGGTGCCCACCACACCAATGCAATCCGTGCCTTCGAGGATATGCCAGTCGATCAGTTTGCGAAGTGCCGGGTAGTCGACGGCTCCGTCTGGGAGCATGGGAGTGACCAGGGCGACAATGCTGCCCCGCAAGGGGCCGTGTGTTGAGTTCATGGCGTGCCAAAAGTTCGGTAATCGATCATTTTACCTAGAGTGGATGCCGTGAAACTTCCATGTCGGTTCGGGCGGGTAAAGCTGGGGCAAAAGCGGCAACACGTTGCACAAAACGGTCTGGATCGGGCAGAAATCCATTTTCGTAGGCAACGACGTGCAAGCCCTCACACAATTTCAGCAATTCGCCGGGTTGCAGCAAAAACTCGGGTCGGGCGGGTCGGCCGACGGTTTCGTTTCCGGCTGCAAAAGTCTCATACAACAGCAGACCACCGGGCACCAGGCTTTGCAGCAGGACGGGTAGCAGCGCACGCCAAAGGTAGTTGGTCACGACCACGGCACCAAATTGCTGCGGGCCTTGTGGAGTCAGGAAGGGCCAGGGTCCGTTTTCGATATCTGCCTGCACCAAGTGAGCGGCAGGTACATTTATTTTTGCAGCGGCAATATCCCGGTCTACGCCGATCACCGAATGGCCGCGTGACGCAAACCATTGCAGATGGCGGCCGCTGCCACAAGCCACATCCAGCACGTCGCATCCGGGTGGCAACAAGTGGGACCAACGGCTGATCCAGG
>CAIQEX010000264.1 GCA_903870955.1 uncultured beta proteobacterium | reverse complement strand
CAGTGCACACGGCCTCTCTGACCGCCTTGTATTTTCCTGCCGCGCTGCGCAATGCCGAGAACCGTGCCACCACAGTCTCGGGCGACGCCACGTCCGCCGCCGTACGCGCCGGGTTGCTTCGCGGAAGCGCTGCGAGCACGGAGAAAGACACGACCCAGAATGCCCCGCCGTCGGACGCAAGCCCATGAGCTTTGCCAGCGAATACCTGATGCAATTGCAGGCCTTTGCTGCGGTCAGCCCGCTACCGCGTATCCGTGCCCTGCATTTACCTCCGACACGCCAGTTGGAAAACAACCGGGGTGAGTTCTGTGCGCTCGAGTTGGAAGACGGCTCGCTTGGCCTGTCCTACGTTTTGTTTGACGACAGCTTGCAGCAGCTGCGCGCCGACACGGGCCACTGGGATCTGCAGGGTGCCGACGCATTGGATTTGGCGACACACTACGCGCGTGACAACGGCCCGATGCAGACCCTGGGCTTTGCCGCAGCCAACGCACTGACACGCTGCCTGATGGACCGTGCTGGTTTTCGGCCCGACAGAAGCACCGACTCCATCGGCCAGATGCAGCCGCAAAAAGGCGAGCACATCGGCATGATTGGTTTTTTCAAACCCTTGCTGGAGCCCATTCTTCAAAGTGGTGCCCGCCTGACGGTGCTGGAACTGGACCCCGCTTTGGTCACTGAAAACGCGCACTACCGCGTGACACTGAATCCCGCCGAAATCGCGCAATGCAGCAAGGTGTTGTCCACCAGCACGCTGCTGCTGAACAACTCTTTGGACCGCATGCTGGAAAATTGCCGCCGCGCGCACAGGTTTGCCATGGTCGGCCCGAGTGCCGGTTGCCTGCCGGATGCCTTGTTCTCGCGCGGCGTAACGCTGCAGGGGGGAAGCTGGATTACGGACCGCGCGGGGTTTATCGAGGCTTTGCGTGAAGGCAAATCACACAGCAGCTTCAGCGTCAAGTTCGCACTGACCCCGGATAACTACCCGGGGTTTGAGTCCTTGCTGCGGCAGCTTTGAGCTATGAGGTCCGGTTTTAGCCAGCGGTTACTTTACCGGTCGTATAACGTATTGGTTGTAGTTTCAAAAACACAATGCATGGAGAAGTCCGTTCCAAATTGACTGAAACTGGTAGCATTGAAAAAACCAATTTGGATAGCGGTGAGCAGCAAAACCAAGATTGCAATTCTGTGGATATCACTGCTGGCAGTTGCCCTGGCAGCCTTCGCCTTTACCTTCCAGCTCAAGCATAAATTCTATGCAGAAGAACAAGCCCGCCTGTCGCAGCAGGCGGCACGCATTGGATCCTCGTATGCAGAGTTTTCCAGCCAGGTCATCAAGCAAGCAGACGCCTTACTGGTTTCGGTACGCCAGTTTCATGAGCGTTCGGGCTCGGTCGTAGAGACCGAGCACTTCATCGATGGACTTGGCTTTGACAAATCCGTCATTGACAACCTGTATCTGATCGACGCGCAAGGGCGCATTGTCATTTCGCATGATGCGGCCACGCAGGGCCGCTCCACCCGCGACCGGGACTACTTTCAGTCCCTTAGCAGCACCCGCACTGACAGTCTCTACATATCCTCGGTGGAAAGAGGGCTGGTCACGGGGAAATTCCATTTTCGTATCGCTCGGCGCATCAGCAAGTCTGACGGCTCTTTTGGCGGAATGGTGCTGGCGACCATGCAGCCGGATGCCTTCGCAAATTACTTCGAACGCATAGGCGACAGCAATCTAAGCATGGTGTCCATGCTGGGCAGCGAGGACCATCGCGTGCGCGCCCGGATTCCCCGTCCGACAGATGACCAATGGGATGTGGAAATGGCATCGCCGCTGTGGGCGCAACTAAAGCAGCAGCCACAGGGCAACTTTAGCGATCGCAGCACGGGCGAAGGCCTGGAACGCGAAGGCTACTACCAAAAGGTCAAGGACTTTCCGCTGGTTATTGTGGTGAGCTTTGGCGAGGCCGAAGTACAAAAGCTCGCCGCCGGGCGCTTCGAGTTGTTTTTGTCAGCCGGCCTGGCGGTGTTGATTTTTGTACTGATGCTCTCCGTCACACTGACCATTGTTCTGCTGGACCACGAGCGCATTGCACAATCACACCTGCAACTCAGCGCGTTGAATAAGCAGGTACGCGATCAGGCCATGTTTGACGCATTGACCGGGCTACCCAGTCGACACAGCTTCTTTGAATTTTTTGCCCGTGACCTTTCCTTGGACAGACGCAACAACCGGTCCGTGGCCTTGCTATTTTTAGACTTGGACGGATTCAAGAAGGTGAATGACGTTCTGGGACACGCGTGCGGTGACGAGGTGCTGAAAACGGTGGCCACCCGTTGGCGTTCCCTGGTGCGGGCCACGGACACGGTGGCGCGTCTCGGTGGCGATGAGTTCGCCGTCATCATTTCTGATCTGGAGGACCATCTCTCACTGAACCGCATAGGTGCCAAATTGATTCAGGCGCTGAACGAAAAGATTGCGTTGAGTGAGGGGCGGTTTGCACATGTGGGCGTCAGCATCGGAGCTGCGGTCTATCCGGACAATGCGCTGGAAATGGACACCTTGCTGGCCGCTGCGGACGACGCCATGTACCGCAGCAAGCAAAGCGGAAAAAACGCAATGCGTATCTCGGAGGCCGTGGTATCCGACAGTGCCAGCGCAGCCAGTTGGCTGACGTTCAGCAGTGCCCATTTAGTGGGGGTGCAGGAGATTGACGATCAGCATCGCCAACTGGTGCAGATGGTTAACGGCATCAACAAGTCCATCGTAAAGAAGATCGAAGCGAGCCAAATCGAATCTGCGTTCCAGGAACTGCTGGATTACACCCGGCTTCACTTTGCAACCGAACAGCGACTGATGCTGAAGCACGGTTACACCGATTCCACAACGCATCAGCATGAACACCAATTGCTACTGCACAAGCTAGGGGACCTGGCCACCCAAACCGACCAGGGCAACGACCTGTTGATACTGCAAACCATCAAAGACTGGCTGATGATTCATATTGAGCATGCCGACAAACCTTTGGGTGCGTTCCTCGTTGCCCAGGGCGTCCATTAGCGCTACGAGCCCGTTTGGATCGCGCGCACCAGGCACCCCGCTTTTCCCATGGGGTATTCGCTGGAACCATGTGCTTGGGGTATAACTGCCAACCCACCTGGAACTTTTAGGAGTACCCGCCATGTCCATCCCCCACGCGCAATCGGGGCAAGCCATTCAAGTGGCTGCTTTCGGGCCAGCCCTGGGGCAACAACGCACGGTTGCGCTGTTCAAGTCCACGCAATTGGAAGTGATGCGCTTGGTACTACTGGCCGGAAAATCCATGCCGGCGCACAAACTGTCGGGTGAAATTACGATTCAGTGCATCGAGGGCAAACTCGATATCCAGGTCGAAGGCGTCAGCACCTTGTTGCAGGCCGGCGAGCTGATGTATTTGCTCGGCGAAGTGCCGCACAGCGTCACGGCGCTGGTGGATGCTTCTGCATTGGTCACCATCGTGCTGCACCGGCCCTGATTCACGAACTTATAAAAACTCCGGAGAGTTCCCATGTCCAAACCCCTGGTCTTCACTTTTGTTGGCACCGACAAACCCGGTCTGGTTGAAAAGCTGTCGCAAACCGTCGCCGCGCACGGCGGCAACTGGCTGGAAAGCCGCATGAGTGAACTGGCCGGACAGTTCGCGGGGATTGTCAAAGTCGAGGTCGGCAAGGATCGCGTTGATGCGTTACGAGCCGGGCTACTGGCACTCTGCGAGCCGCAGTTTTCCGTCGTCGTGGCCGAAAGCGCAGCTGAACCCACAGTCAGCAACAACCGGCAACTGCGCTTGACGATTGTCGGCAACGACCGGCCCGGCATCATGCGTGAGGTGTCCCACGCATTGGCGGCACGCAACATCAGCGTGAGTGAAATGGACACCTCCATTACCAGTGCGCCCATGAGCGGCGATCCGTTGTTTGAAGCGGCAGCGCGCATTCAGGTGCCGCAGACGCTGGACCTGGACGAACTCAACGCGCAGCTCGATACCATTGCCAATGCACTAACCGTACACATAGATCTGGAGCAGTCCCTGCGCTAAACCGAATGACGAAAACCCTCACCTTGCTCTGCCTTCTTTTTGTAGCGCCGCTGGCATCGGCCTGGGAGCTGGCTGGCAT
>CAIQEX010000263.1 GCA_903870955.1 uncultured beta proteobacterium | reverse complement strand
CGTCGGTGTTCCACAGGCGGATGTTGCAATCGGCGTGCGCCTGCGTGCCTTTGCAGCCCATGTGCTCCATCATGCAGCCCAGGTCGGAAGGCTTGGCGGCGCTGGCCTTGAATTCGTAATATTCGTTGCGCGTGCAGCCGTGGTGGACCAGTTGGTCGGCATAAAAGCGTGGCCGGTTCAGCGCGTCAAGATCGGCCTCGGCCAGGCCGCCAGCGGCCAGGGTCATCAAGGTGTCGGTGACCCACCCGGGGTGCGTGGGGCAGCCCGCCACATTCACCACCGGCAGGCCGGCTTTGGCGCGGAAGTCGCGGCCTAACAAACCGCCCGCATGTTCGTCCTCAAATTGCAGGCCGCAGGCTTGGGTCGCATTGGCGCCGGTGGCGCTGATGCCGCCCCAGGCCGCGCAGCTGCCCACGGCCACCACATGCTGCGCCACGGCGGACAGTTTTTCCAACCAGTGCATCATCGACTGGTCGGTGCCCGCCAGGACGTGGAAGCGCCCGGTATGGTTGGGGCCGCGCAGCACGGCACCTTCCAGGCACAGCACGTCAAGGCGCGTGCGCCCCTCCAGGCAGTCGTCCAACAGGGTCAACAATTCGGAGCCCGATTCCAGACTCAGCGACGGATGCCACAAGAGATGAATGTCCAGCGACTTGAGCATCGCCGCAAAGTCCGGTGTGTCGGCGCACAGCAGCGACATGCTGCAACCACCGCAACCGCCGCTTTGCAGCCAGAGCACATTGAGGCTCATTGCAGCGGTCCTTCCAGACCCAAGCGTGCCAGTTTGGCGCGCAGGCCCACGCGTGACAGGCCCAGTTCTTCGGCGGCGCGCGTCTTGTTCCATTGGTGGCGCAGCAGGCATTCGCGCAGCACCACCGCCTCAATGGCTTCCAGCCGTTCGGCCAGCGTGCCGTTGGTGGGCATGGCCGAATGGTGGCTGCCAGCACTGGGCGCATAACGCCCGAGCTGGCCGTTCAACACCTTGCTGGACAAGGCCCGCGCGCCGATCACGGGTTCGTCGCACAGAGCCACGGCGCGGCCAATTTCATTGCGCAGTTCGCGGATGTTGCCGGGCCACGGATAGGCCAGCAAGGTGGACAGGGCTTCGCTGCTGAACTGCAGATTGCTGCGCCCCAGGCGGGCTGCGGCTTCCGCAAGCAGTTTGTTGGCAATCGGTGCGATGTCGCCAACGCGCTCGCGCAGCGGCAGCATGGTCAGCGTGGTCTCGGCCAGGCGGTAATACAGGTCTTCGCGGAAACGCCCGGCCTGCACATCGGCCTCCAGGTTGCGGTGCGTGGCACAGACGATGCGCACGTCCACAGGGATGGCGCGCGCCGCACCCACCGGACGCACCTCGCCTTCTTGCAACACGCGCAGCAACTTGACCTGAAAGGCCGGCGTGGTCTCGCCGATTTCATCCAGAAACAAGGTGCCCTTGTGGGCGCGCTGAAACAGGCCCATGTGGTCGTCAAAAGCACCGGTAAAGGCACCACGCTTGTGACCGAACAGCTCGCTCTCCAACAGCGAGTCGGTAATCGCCGCGCAGTTTTCCACCACAAACGGGCCGCTCAGGCGCGGGCTGGCGTAGTGGATGGCGCGGGCCAGCAACTCCTTGCCGCTGCCGGATTCGCCCTGCACCAGCACCGAGATGTCGTGGCGCGCCAGCCGGGCTGCCATGTCGCACACCGCATCCAAAGGGCTGCCGCTCGCGCGCACGATGCGCTCAAAGTCAAACAGAGTCCGCGCTTCATTCAGGCGTTGACCCTTACGGGCACGCAATGCATCGGGGCTGTTGCGCAGGTCCAGTTCGATGCGGTTGACCTCATGCTGCAAGCTGCGCGCCTGCACGGCGCTGCGCACCACATCGAGCAAATGTTCGGGCATCCAGGGCTTGAGCACATAGCGGAAGATGCCGGCCTCGTTGATGCCGGCGATGATGTCTTCGCTGTCCGAATAGCCCGAGATGACGATGCGCACGCAGTCGGGCCAGGCGTCGCGCACTTCTTTCAGAAATGCCACGCCGCTCATATCGGGCATACGCTGGTCGCACAGAATCACGTCTACGGTTTGCCTTGTGAGCAGCTCACGCGCCTGGCTTACCGAACCCGTGCAGTGGACGCTGAACTCTTCCTCCAATGTCCGACGCATGGTTTCCAGCGAACGTGGTTCGTCGTCTAGCAGCAGGATGCTTGGCAGTTCAGCGGTGGCGGCGCTAATGGACATTGCGTTTGTATTTGTATTTGCGGGTTGGGTTGGTTCTAGGTTGCGTATTGGGATTGTGTGGGAAAGCTCGGCTTTGGTTTTTGGCTTTATTGGGGTATTCGGTGAGGGTTTTCCCTGCGGGGTGGTCTTTTTTTACGCCCTCACCTTTTTTTACTCCCCCATCCCCCAACCCCTTACCCCCCGTCGGGGTAAGGGGAGCTTTAAATCGGACAGCCAAT
>CAIQEX010000262.1 GCA_903870955.1 uncultured beta proteobacterium | reverse complement strand
GAGCAGATTGGCTGTGGCTGCTATGGAGCGGTAACCATTTCTCCGCCAGTATTCTGTATTACTCCTAACGCGGCATTGTTGAATTGCAAACCGCTCCTAAGCTGACACACTATTGTTACAAATTGTCGTCGGGTCGTACGAATTCAACCTCTCATAACGGTGGCGGACGTTGAGGTGGAACAGGTGGCTGGTTTGTACTGGATTGAGTGGCCTACTTTGC
The DNA here is from genome assembly GCA_903870955.1 of uncultured beta proteobacterium. Lineage (GTDB taxonomy): Bacteria > Pseudomonadota > Gammaproteobacteria > Burkholderiales > Burkholderiaceae_C > Allorhodoferax. The sequence continues at coordinate 1,293 of CAIQEX010000262.1, read as the reverse complement.
ACTGGATCGGGCTGCGGTATTCACTGGAGTAAGCAACTGCGAAGTACGCGTCTACAAGCGACAATCCAGCCGAACTCCAATACTCTGAATTTGCTTGTATGGGACTTCTAACCTTCAGCCTCAATGTCACCCTGGATGGTTGTGTCGACCATCGTGAGGGAATCGCCGATGACGAAACGCATGCTTTCTTTACCCACCTGATGGACCAGGGCGGCGCGATGCTTTGGGGGCGCGTGACCTACGAGATGATGGAGGGCTACTGGCCAGCGGTCGCGCGCGGCGAAGTGAAAGCGCCGCCTGCAATTCGCGAGTGGGCAGTCAAGCTGCAAACCAAGCCGAAATACGTGGTGTCATCGACGCGAACAGAGTTCCCATGGACCAACAGCCACCCCATCACTGGCGACTTGCGCACGAGCGTGCAGAAACTCAAGGATGCGACCCCTGCAGGCGTACTCCTCGGTAGCGGTAAGCTCGCGACGGAACTGGACCGACTGGACCTGATTGACGAGTACAAGTTCCTTGTCCATCCCAGGATTGCCGGTCATGGCCCGACCCTCTACCAGAGCGGGCTATCCAGCACCCGACGGCTCGAACTAGTTTCGTCGACACCACTACGCAATGGCGCTATCGCTATTCATTACCGCCACATGCGCGACTAAAAATAAGCGGGCTGCAGCTAGCGCGGGCTATCACGGGGTATTGCGAACAACGCGCACGATGCCACCCCGGTAACACAAGAGCGCCGGTAAGTGGGTTTCAGTGGTCAGCACGCATGCCAGTTCGGCGAGCATGAATTCGGTCACGTCCACCAGCGGCAGTTGCTCTGGGTTGTGCAATGGCATCCAGCGCAGGTCCTGCAATTCACCGTCACCTTGCAGGCTGCCTTCACAGTGCGCAAACGGTGCGGCAAAAAAACGTGCATGAAAGCGCACCGGACTTTGCTGCGGCGTGATGGCGCGTCCAATATAGGTCAACGCGCGGGTCTGGATAGTCAGGCCGGCCTCCTCCCGGGCCTCGCGCACGGCGGCACGCACCAGCGCATGGGCATGCTGCGCACGGCCGCCAACACCCATGCGGGCCACATCCGCATCTGCGAGCACCACGTTCGGGCCAAGGTAGTCCATCGCATCCAGCGCGCCGCCAGGAAACACATACACGTCTGGCAAAAAGCGGGCCTGCTTGTGGCGTCGGCCCACCAGCACTTCAGGGGCACCGTGAACGTTGCGGAAAATTAGCAGACTGGCAGCATCGCGGGGTTTTGCCAAGTTACGGGATGCTTTCACTGCAGAGAGT
>CAIQEX010000261.1 GCA_903870955.1 uncultured beta proteobacterium | reverse complement strand
CGGTCAGGTCGCGCTTGCGGATATTGATGACCCGGCCCGTTTCGGAGCGCAAGTTGGTTATGCCCTTGTTCATAGCCACGCGCAAAATGCGTTGACGCTCGACCAGCATGCCGTCACCCAGCGCGTTTTCGAGCAACCCCAAACTGCTTTTCTCGAATAGCTCGTCATCCTGCGTCACTTTGGCCACCAGCCCCTTTTGGGCCGAAACCGCGATGACCTGCTCGCTGCGCAATCCCAGAATTTCAGCGGTACTGGCCTTCTGGCGTTCAATCTGCGCTGCAATTTGCTCGGGCGTGCTGAGTTCGTCCCACAGGGTGTCGATCTTGTTCAGCACCACCAGGCGTGCCTCGGTTCCGGTGTTATCCGAAATCAGGTGCTCGCGCCAGATCGACAGATCGGACTTGGTCACTCCGGTATCGGCCCCCAGGATGAAAACCACCGCTTGCGCTTGGGGTATCAGGCTCACCGTCAATTCGGGTTCGGCACCAATCGCGTTGAGTCCAGGCGTATCCAGAATGACCAAACCCTGCTTAAGCAACGGGTGGGCAATATTAATCAGCGCATGGCGCCACTTGGGAACTTCCACCATGCCATCGGCATCCACCAACGGATTGTCTTCAGGCGCCTGGCTGTGCCAGAAGCCCAGTGCACGGGCTTCGTCCTGGCTTACTTTGCGCGTTTGCGACACCATCTCGAACGACGCGGCCAGTTGCTGCGGGTTGTTCACATCCAGGTCCACGCGCTCCCATTTTTCGGGCACCATGCGCCACTCCATCAGGGCCTGGGGTTGCAGTCGCGTCTCAATTGGCAACAGGCGTAAACAAGGTGGCACTTCGGCGTCATAGCCCATCTCGGTCGGGCACATGGTGGTACGCCCGGCACTGGCGGGCATGATGCGACGGCCATAGCCGGCAAAGAAAATAGCGTTAATCAGCTCTGACTTGCCGCGGGAAAACTCCGCCACAAAAGCCACCATGATTTTGTCTGAACGCACCTGCGTTTCCAGACGCTTGAGCCGATCCTGCACGGCCGCATCCAGCAGGTCGTGATCGTTCATCCATTCTGCAAGCAGCTTCAAGCGCAGCGCCAATTCGCGACGCCAAACGCCATGCTGTTCCAATTGTTCATTGAATGAAGTAGCCAAGTTTCCCCCTCAGGTGGGTCAATATAGCATTTTGAACCCCGCCTCGGCTCACGGCTTCTGGCACTTTGGGCAGAAAAAAGTCGATCGCTGCCCCTGCTTGATCGCCTTGATGACCACGCCACATTGGCGACATGGCTCACCCTGTCGGGCATAAACCATCGCCTCCAACTGGAAGTGACCCGACTCGCCCTGGGCATTGGAAAAATCGCGCAAGGTACTGCCGCCTTTTTCCACCGCACGTGCCAAAACCGCACGAATGGCCGCCTGCAGGCGCATCGCACGGGGACGACTCAACCGGTTTGCGCGTGTGGTGGGCCGAATGCCCGCCATGAATAACGCCTCCGAAGCGTAGATGTTGCCGACTCCCACCACCACTTCGCCGGCCAGCAAAACCTGTTTGATCGCGGTCTTGCGCTGTTGCAACCCAAGATAAAAAGCAAGCCCATCAAAGTCTTCGCCCAACGGCTCCACCCCGAGCCGGCCCAGCAATTTGTGCGCAACCGGATCGTCCTGGCTGCTGGCAAAAACCACCGCACCGAAACGCCTGGGGTCATTCAGACGCAACGTGCCACGGGTGGTGCGCAAATCAAAATGGTCATGTTTGCCCGGTTCGTCCGGGTCGGAGATAAAGATCACGCTACCCGACATACCCAAATGCAAGAGCAGCATGCCCTCGCTCAGGTCAATCAACAGATACTTTCCCCGCCGCCGAACGCCCAGCACCTGCCGCCCTACCAACTGTTGCGGCTCGATGCCCAGAGGCCAGCGCAGTGGTTTTCCCAGACTGGCCGCCAGAATGGTGGCCCCCTGAATACCTGGAGCGAAACTCAGGCGGGTCACTTCTACTTCTGGCAGTTCGGGCATGGGGTGGTCACAGGGTTACGCGGGCTATTCGTGTTCGATTATTATGGCCTGATGACACCTCTAAAGTGCTTTAGATTTCCCACGCTTTTGTTGGCGATGGCCCTATCCACCCCCCTGGGTTGGGCCCAGTCCGAAGCGCCAGTCAACTCTGAACTCAACGGCAGTTTGATGTACGAGTTACTGATCTCGGAAATCAGTGCCTCCAATGGTGATGCCAACTCGGCCTACCAGTTAATGCTGGACGCAGCGCAGAAAAGCCGCTCCGAGCAACTTTTCGAACGTGCTGTGGAAATTGCCCTGCGTGCACGCGCCGGCGACTCGGCGCTTCAAGCCGCACAGTCCTGGGCACGCGCAACGCCAGCTTCAAAAGACGCCTACCGTTACCTTTTGCAAATCCTGATCGGGTTGAACAAACTTCCCGAAACCGTTGAACCCATCAAACGCCAACTGGCTGGCTTGGCGACCGCAGATCGGCTGGAGGCGATCAAGCTCGTGCCCCGCTATTTCGTGCGGGCTTCCGACAAAGCACTCGCGACCAAGGCAGTCGAGCAGGCACTTGCGCCGGAACTGACCCTCAGCACCACGGGCCCGGCCGCCTATGCCGCGATTGGATCCATGCGCGTACTCTCTGGCGATGGACCGGGCGCACTCGAGGCCGCAAAAAAGGGGGCCGCTCTGAACCCTAAAGCAGAAGAGCCTATCGAACTTGCTTTGGCCCTGATGGAATCCCGCCTACCCGGCGCAGAGGAATTGATCCGCCAGCGCTTGCGCGCCGGCGCCAGCCCCGAAATGCATATGGCATTCATACGCAAATTGCTGGATGCCCAGCGTTTTGTCGACGCGCGGGCCCAGGCGCTGCAACTCACCGCTGCAACGCCCGAGTTTGCCGACGGCTGGTTGGTGCAAGGGTCACTTTTATTGCAAGACAAACAGAACCTGGACGCGCAATCGGCGCTCGAAAAATATGTAGCCCTGAAGTCTGTTGGCGCTAAACAAAGCGACAAGCTGACCGATCGCGGGCTGACGCAGGCTTACTTGCTGCTGGCCCAAATTGCAGAACAGGATAAGCGTCTGGATGTGGCCGAGCGTTACCTGTCACTGATCATCAACCCACAAGACACCCTGCGCGTGCAAAGTCACCGCGCCGCCATTTTGGCGCGGCAGGGCAAGCTCGAGGCGGGGCGTGCCTTGATACGTGCAGTGCCTGAGGACGAACCGGACGATGCGCGCGCCAAAATCAATGCCGAGGTCCAATTGCTGCGCGACAACAAGCAGTTTTCTCTGGTCTACGAAGTGCTGCAGGAGGCAGTGAAGTCGAGCCCCGGGGATGTTGATCTGCAATACGACTTGGCCATGGCCGCCGAAAAGTTGGACAAGATTGCCGAGATGGAAACATTACTGCGCCAGGTGATTGCCAACAAGCCGGATTACCACCAAGCCTATAACGCGCTGGGCTATTCGTTGGCCGATCGCAAGATTCGCCTTTCCGAGGCGCGCGAACTGATCCAGAAGGCACTCGCATTTGCACCTGAAGACCCCTTCATTCAGGACAGCCTGGGGTGGGTCGAATACCGCAGCGGCAACTTGGCACAAGCCCAGCAAATCCTTCAGTCGGCTTACCAAAGCAGGCCCGATCCGGAAATAGCCGCCCATTTGGGAGAAGTCCTATGGAGCCTGGGTCAACAAGCGCAGGCGCGCACGGTCTGGCAACAGGGCGTGGCCCAAAATCCGGACAATGAAACCTTGCGCGAGACCATGCGGCGCCTGGGAACACAGTGACGGCACTCCGCCATTGCTGGCGTCACATTGGGCTCTGCATCTTTCTACTGGTTCTAGCAGGATGCGCACATCAACGGGCACTCCAAAATCCGCCAGGTGAGCAGGACGCGCACTGGCAAGGCCGACTGGCTGTCAAAGTGTTCAGCAAACCGGTGCAATCCTTTTCGGCCAGCTTTGAATTGCAAGGGCGGCCAGAGAGTGGCCAACTGATCCTCTTCTCGCCACTGGGTACCACCCTGGCGCACCTGGTGTGGACGCCAGGCTCGGCAACGCTCAAGACCGAAGGCAAAGAACAGCACTTTGAATCCCTGCAGACCATGGCACGCAGCACCACTGGCGCGGATCTGCCCGTGGCCAGCCTGTTTGCCTGGTTGCGCGGACAACCCGAAGAGGCCGCAGGCTGGCAAGCCGATCTAAGTGGGTTGCCCGATGGGCGCCTGTTCGCGAGCCATGTGGAAGAAGTGCAGGCTGAACTAAAAATCGTCCTGGACCGCTAAGTCCGCCCTCACACCGCGCGGATAATGCCGCCATGCAGTCGCTTTACGACATTCCGGCTCCGGCCAAACTCAACCTCTTCCTGCACATTACCGGTCGTCGGGACGATGGCTACCATTTATTGCAATCTGCTTTCATGCTGATTGACTGGTGCGACACGCTGCATTTTGAAATTCGCAGTGACGGTCTCATCACCCGCGAAGATCTCAGTTGGCCCCTGCCCGCCGATGATTTGTGCGTGCGCGCTGCCAAAGCGCTGCAGACAGAGACAGGTTGCACATCCGGTGCACATATCGGCATTCTGAAATCGGTTCCTGCGCAAGCGGGTATGGGCGGCGGCTCATCCGATGCAGCGAGCACGCTGCTGGCCTTAAACCGGCTGTGGAACTTGCGATTGCCGCTAGAAAAATTGATGGCAATCGGCTTGAAGATCGGTGCCGATGTGCCGTTTTTTCTAAGTTGTCGCCACGGCTGGGTCGAAGGCATTGGCGAAAAAATTACGCCCTTGCAATTGCCCTCGGCACAGTTCGTCGTCGTGAAGCCAGACGCCGGCTTGGACACAAAATTGATTTTTTCAGACCCCGAGCTAAAACGCGATTCAGAGACTGCTATAATTTCAGGCTTCGCTGCAAACACATTGACCTTTGGTCGAAATGACTTGCAAGCCGTAGCCCAGAAGTTGTGCCCCGGTGTGAATCAAGCCCTTGCGTGGCTTGCAACACTAGGACTAAGTGGACGGATGACCGGCTCAGGAAGCGCAGTATTTGCGCACTTGTTGCATGCTGTAGATTTGCAGAACGCACCCGATGCGATGCAAGTCAGAGTTTGCAACAGCTTGGATGTTCATCCGCTTTTAGGATGGGCTAACAGCGATGGAAATTGATGGTTTAGCGGTTGTTGGCGTTCGCCAGCAACCTGTGTAGGGGAGTCGCCAAGTTGGTTAAGGCACTGGATTTTGATTCCAGCATGCGAAGGTTCGAATCCTTCCTCCCCTGCCAAATCTGTTGCTGGACATGGGTCCGCAGCAGGATGCGCAAAGTTACGACGTAAACCCACACCTTTTCGCTGGAATCCTCATGCAGGCACCGACCCCTCCCGATTTCATGGTCTTCACCGGCAATGCCAATCCTGGCATGGCCGCATCGATCGCAGAGCACCTTGGAATCTCCTTGGGAGCTGCGACGGTTGGCCGTTTTTCGGATGGCGAAGTCACCGTCGAGATCAACCAGAACGTGCGTGCCCGGGATGTCTTCGTGGTACAGAGCACCTGTGCTCCCACCAACGAAAACCTGATGGAGCTGCTG
>CAIQEX010000260.1 GCA_903870955.1 uncultured beta proteobacterium | reverse complement strand
GTTGCGCCGCCTGCTGGCGTTGATGTCCACCCCAACCGACGACGCTTCTCACTGCGATGCGCAGTGTCAGGCCGCCGCCCTGTTCCATGTTGCACTGGCCGACGTACTCGCGCGCGCCGCCATTCAAGCTGCGCAACAGCACCCGACCAAGACCATCGCCCTGAGCGGTGGCTGCTTCTTCAATCGCATCCTGCGCACCCGCATGCACGACACGCTGATGCAGGCCGGCCTCACCGTGCATCTGCCACTTGATAGCGCCTACGGCGACGCCGGTCTGGCTATGGGTCAGGCATGGGTTGCCGCGCAAACCGTGCATGCAACACGCGCCGCAAAAAACAACGAACAGCCAATAAGGAACTTCCTATGTGTCTAGCCATCCCGGCCCGAATCGTGGCCCTGAACGGCCTCGAGGCCACCGTCGACTTGGGCGGTGTTCGCAAGACCATCTCCATCGCGCTGGTGCCCGAGGCGCAGTTGGAGGACTATGTGATCGTGCACGTCGGCCATGCGATTGGCATGGTGGACCCGGAAGAGGCCCGGCTCACGCTGGAGCTGTTTGCCGAGTTGGATGCCAGCACGGCTGAGGGTCAGGCATGAAATACATCGACGAATACCGCGACGGCAAACTCGGCCAGCAAATCGCAGCACGCATCGCCGCCGAGGCCGACCCAGCGCGCAACTACAGCTTCATGGAATTTTGCGGTGGCCACACCCACGCCATTTCGCGCTATGGCGTGACCGAGTTGTTGCCCAAAAATGTGCGCATGGTGCATGGCCCCGGCTGCCCGGTTTGTGTGCTGCCGATAGGCCGCATCGACCAGGCCATTGACCTGGCATTGAAGCGAGGCGTCATCGTCACCACCTATGCCGACACCATGCGCGTGCCGGCCTCGGGCGACCTGTCGATGATGAAGGCCAAAGCACGCGGTGCTGATATCCGCATGGTCTATTCGGTCAACGACGCGCTGAAAATTGCGCGCGACAACCCGGAGCGCGAGGTGGTGTTTTTTGCCATCGGCTTCGAGACCACCACGCCGCCCACTGCGCTGGCACTGCAGACCGCGCAACGCGAAGCCCTGCAAAACTTCAGCGTGCTGTGCTGCCATGTGCTGACGCCCGCAGCCATTACGCATATCCTCGAATCACCCGAGGTGAAGGACTGGCACACCGTGCCACTGGACGGCTTTGTCGGCCCGGCGCATGTGAGCATCCTGATCGGCTCGCGCCCCTACGAAGGCTTTGCCGTGCAGTACCAAAAGCCGGTGGTGATTGCCGGCTTCGAGCCATTGGATGTGATGCAGGCCATCCTGATGCTGGTGCGCCAGATCAACGAAGGCCGTGCCATTGTGGAAAACGAATTCACCCGCGCCGTCACGCGCGACGGCAATGCGGCTGCCATCAAAGTAGTGGCCGAGGTGCTGGAGATGCGCGACAGCTTCGAGTGGCGCGGCCTCGGCGAAGTGCCCAACAGCGCACTCAAGATCCGCCCCGAATATGCGCAGTGGGATGCCGAGCGCAAATTCGATTTGCAATACAAGGCGGTCGCCGACCACAAGCAGTGCGAATGCGGCGCCATACTGCGCGGCGTCAAGCGCCCCACCGACTGCAAACTATTCGGCACGGTGTGCACGCCCGAGTCGCCCATGGGCTCGTGCATGGTGTCGTCCGAGGGCGCCTGCGCAGCGCACTATTCCTACGGCCGCTTCCGCGATATTCCGGTGGTGGCGGTATGAGCCAGAAGCCAAAGTATATCCGCCCGCTGGACATCAAACACGGCCGCGTCGACATGAACCACGGCGCCGGTGGCCGCGCCAGTGCGCAGTTGATTGAAGAAATATTTCTGCGCGCCTTCGACAACGAATATCTGCGCCAGGGCAACGACGGCGCCACGCTGCCGCTGCCGCCGGAGTTGTTGCAAGGCGCGAGGTTGGTGTTGGCCACCGACGCCCATGTGGTCTCGCCGATCTTCTTCCCCGGTGGCGACCTGGGGTGCCTCGCGGTGCACGGCACGCTCAACGATGTGGCGATGCAGGGCGCGCGTCCGCTGTATTTGTCGGCCAGTTTTATTCTGGAAGAAGGCTATCCGCTGATCGACCTGCAGCGCATTGCCAACAGCATGGGCGCTGCCGCACGGGAGGCCGGTGTGCCCATCGTCACCGGCGACACCAAGGTGGTTGAAAAAGGCAAGGGCGACGGCGTCTTCATCAGCACCACCGGCGTCGGCGTGGTGGCCGCCGGTGTGCACATCGGCGGCGACCAGGCGCGTGCGGGCGATGTGGTGCTGGTCTCCGGCACGCTGGGCGAACACGGTGTGGCCGTGCTCTCCAGCCGCGAGTCGCTGGATTTCGAGACCACCATCGAGTCCGACACCGCTGCCCTGCACGGCTTGGTAGCGGACCTGCTGGCGGCACTGCCTGCAGGCAGCGTGCACGTATTGCGCGACCCGACCCGTGGTGGTCTCGCCACCACCTTGAACGAGATCACGCGCCAAAGTGGTGTGGGCATGTTGCTGGATGAAAGCAGCATTCCGGTGTTGCCACAGGTCGAGGCGGCGTGCGAACTGTTAGGGCTCGACCCGCTGTATATCGCCAATGAGGGCAAGATGATTGTGATCTGCGATGCTCTTGTCGCAGAGGCGGCTCTTGCCTGTTTGCGGGGGCACCCTCTCGGTTTGGCGGCTTGCTTGATTGGGACAGTTACGGTGGATCCGCATTGTTTTGTGCAGATGCAAACTAAGTTGGGTGGTAGGAGGGTTGTGGATTGGTTGAGTGGGGAACAGCTTCCTCGTATTTGCTGATTGTTCCTTGCGAGTAGGTTTTTTTGCTCCTTTGTTCTTTTTTTACTCCCCCACCTTTTTTACTCCCCCATCCCCCAACCCCTTACCCCCCGTCGGGGCAAGGGGAGCTT
>CAIQEX010000259.1 GCA_903870955.1 uncultured beta proteobacterium | reverse complement strand
GTGCTGGCACTTTGGTCAATGCGGCGGCCCAGGGCCTGCAGCATTTGGCGTGCATTTTGAAAGTCGCCACGCCAAAGCAATGCAGTTCCTTCACAGGCCAGGCGGTAGGCGGTATCGGCACTCAGGGTGTCATCGGCCAACATCACTTTTTTGGGCGCCACCGTTCCGCGCTCGGAACGCCAGCGGGCGCTGCAGTCCACGCCGCCCTCCTGCCAGTGAATCATGGGATGGGAGGTGGCTTGGTTTAAAGATGTCATGAAGAGCGGCCAGAAGGCCTATTGCCTCGCGTTGCGTGAGTTAGCAGGCAAAGCCTGGGGATGGCTGGTGCGGAAGGGGTTGATGTCGAGCCCGCCACGGCGCGTGTAGCGCGCATAGACGGTGAGCTTGGTCGGTTTGCAACGCGTCCAGATATCCATGAAGATGCGCTCGACACACTGCTCATGAAATTCGTTGTGGTTGCGAAAGCTGACGAGATATTTCAGCAGGCCTTCCTGGTTGATCTGCGGACCGGCGTAGCTGATCTGCACGCTGCCCCAGTCGGGCTGGCCGGTGACCAGGCAATTGCTTTTAAGCAGATTGCTGACCAACACTTCGCTCACGGGTTGCTCGTCCATAGCGGCGCTCAGCAACTCGGGTGCGGGCTGGTACTGTGTGCATTCAATATCCAGACGGTCCAGACTGAGGCCGTCGAGCTCATAGATGGGCTCGCGGTCAAACAGCTCGGGGGCGATCATCTTCACACCGACGGAAGACTGCACCACCGCCCCGCGCCACACCGCTTCGTTGATGTCTGCGCGCAGGCGGGCCAGCACTTCGGAGGCGTCGTCAAAACGGGTGTTGTTGAAGCTGTTGAGGTAGAGCTTGAAGGACTTGCTCTCCACGATGTTGACCGACTCGCAGGGTATGGTGAAGTGCACTAGCGCCAATTGCGGTTTGCCGCGTGCATTGAGCCAGCTCAGCTCATACGCGGTCCAGATATCAGCACCAAAAAACGGGCTTGCATTGGTGATGCCAATCTCGGCACGCTTGACAGCACGCGGAATCGGAAACAAAAGCGATGCGTCGTATTGGTCCACATAAGCAGACGCCTTGCCCAGTTGCGATTGTTCGGGTGTATTCATGGGAAATCGAAGTTGTTTGGAGCAGCCATTCAGGCGCCGGTGGCTGTGCGCAATTGCGCCGCCTGCAAATGGGGAATCAGGGCTTGAAGTAAAAGTTGCACGCCCTGGGCCGGCAGGTCATGTCCCATGCCGTCTATGCCCTTCAACTGGGCTCCAGGAATGCGGCGGGCGGTGTCCTCGCCATTGGCAAATGGCACCAGGGGGTCGGCGCGACCGTGCAAAACCAAGGTCGGGCAGGCGATGCGCGACAACAGTGCCGCGCGGTCGGTGTCGGTCACCACTGCCAGCATCTGGCGTTGCGTGCCCACAGGGCGGTAGCTACGGCGATAGGCCTGCCGGATGCGGGTACGCATTTCGTCCACCGGCATGGGAAACGCCGGGCTGCCAATGACCTGAAAGAAATCCTCAAAGTACTGCACCACCGATGCCTCATCGGTGCCTGCCGGCTGGTGCATCATGGCCTTGAACACCTTGGGAGTCGGGCCGGGCAAGCCCTTGGCGCCGCTACTGCTCATGATGCTGGTAAGGCTGAGCACGCGCTGGGGCGCGGCAATAGCCACGCGCTGCGCAATCATGCCGCCCATGCTCAGGCCCACCACGTGGGCCCGCGCAATGCCCAGGGCGTCCAGCACGCCAATCGCGTCGTCTGCCATGGCGCTCAAGGGGTATGGTGGCTGCGGATGCAAACCCAACTGCAGCTTGACCATGGTCCAGGGGATCTTGGGCTTGCCCAAATGGTCCATGGCCGTGCTCAGGCCGATGTCCCGGTTGTCAAAGCGCACCACGCGGTAACCCACGGCCAGAAGCGCCTGCACAAAATTGTCGGGCCAGGCCACCAGTTGCATACCCAAACCCATGATCAGCAAAACCACCGGACGCTGCAGATGCGCCGGGTCGGCAACGGCAGTCGCCGAATCTTCGACTTCAATCTGCAAGCCGTTGGCTTGAACCTTCATGCTTTGCGCCTGAAAACGAGCTTGAGCGGTGTCGAGGCCTTGGCGTCAAAGGCGTAGCCCTCACTGTCAAAGGTCTTGAGCTGGTCGACATGGGTCAAGCGATGTGTGGTGGCGTAGCGTGCCATCAGGCCGCGCGCGCGCTTGGCAAAGAAGCTCACGATCTTGTACTGACCGGCCTTGTATTCCTGAAAAACACATTCCACCACCTGCGCCTTGAGCGCCTTGGTGTTCACTGCCTTGAAATACTCGTTGGAAGCCAGGTTGATCACCACCGGGCTGACGTCAGACCGTAGTCGCTTGTTCAGGTATTCGGATATCTGGGAACCCCAAAATTCATACAGATTGTTGCCACCGGGATTGGCCAATTGCGTACCCATTTCCAGCCGGTAGGGTTGCATCAGGTCCAGCGGACGCAGCACGCCATACAAGCCGCTCAGAATACAGATATGTTCCTGCGCCCAAGCCAGGTCGTCACCGCCCATGCTGCGCGCGTCCAACCCGCCGTACACATCGCCATCAAAGGCAAGGGCTGCCTGACGGGCATTTTTTTCGGTGGCACGGCTGGACCACGCTTGGTAACGCGCAACATTGAGTGTGCTGAGCTTGTCGCTCAGATCCATCAGATCCGCAATTTGCTGCGGCGACCGGGTGCGCAGGACGTCAATCAGCGCCTTGGACTGCTTGACAAACAAGGGCGCCGTGTGCGGCTGACCCTGCAGTGGCGTTTCGTAATCGAGAGACTTGGCGGGGGAGAGAAGCAACAGCATGGGTCCATTATCCCGTTTATGCCGCAGCGAGAAGCCTGGGGGCAATTCTTACACCCAATGCCAGTGTGTGAGCTCCATGCTGCCGTTCAATTTGACCCACACCACGGCAATTGCCAATTGCCGCTTGCCGTCGCTTTGCACCATCAGATTCATGCTGAAGTTGCTTCCCGCAACAAGCTGGTGACGTGCATGCTTGAC
>CAIQEX010000258.1 GCA_903870955.1 uncultured beta proteobacterium | reverse complement strand
GGCACACGCCAGCGGACTGCGGGCTGGCGCAGCGGGTTTTATCAGGTGGCACTTGCTGCGGGTGTGCCCGTAGGCACATGCTGTGTTAACTTCCGTGAAAAAACGGTTGTTGTCTCGCGCTTTTACAAGTTGTCAGGTGACATGGAAGTGGACATGCAGCGCATTGCCCAAGCCTTTCAAGGCGCAGTCGGAAAAAATGCTGCCCAGGCAGCCCCCATACATATTATTGAAAAATGACGAATTCAATTGAAACCAGCGCCACTACTTCTGCCACAGTGCGTGACTACCTGACCGGTCTTCAAACGCGCATTACGGATGCCATCGCTGGAATCGATGGTGGCAAGTTTCTGGTTGACGCATGGGAGAAGCCGGCAGGGGAGACCTTGCAAGGCAATGGCATTACCAAAATTCTGGAAAACGGCGCAGTCTTTGAGCGTGCCGGATGTGGCTTTTCCCATGTGCGCGGCCCCAAGTTGCCTCCCAGCGCTACCCAACACCGGCCAGAACTGGCGGGTGCGCCGTTTGAGGCCATGGGCGTTTCGCTGGTGTTCCATCCACGCAACCCCTATGTGCCCACAGTGCACATGAATGTGCGCATGATTGCCGCCAAGTTAGCGGATGGAGCAGAAGTTTGCTGGTTTGGTGGTGGCATGGATCTGACGCCCTACTACGGTTTTGAAGAGGACGCCAGACACTTTCACCAGACCTGCAAGGATGCGCTGCAACCCTTTGGCGAAGACAAGTACCCACGCTTCAAAACATGGTGCGATGACTATTTCTTCCTGAAACATCGCAACGAGGCGCGCGGCGTGGGCGGGGTATTTTTCGACGATTTTTCCGAGTTGGGACAGGCCCGCAGTTTTGACATGTTGAGGGCTGTCGGCGATGGCTTTTTGACTGCCTATCTGCCCATCGTCGAGCGCCGCAATGAAACTTCCTATGGCGAGCGCGAACGGGCGTTTCAGTTGTATCGCCGAGGACGCTATGTGGAGTTCAATCTGGTGTGGGACCGGGGCACGCACTTTGGACTGCAGTCCGGTGGGCGGACCGAATCGATTCTGCTCTCCATGCCTCCGCACGCGACGTGGTCGTATCAAAACGTTCCTGAAGAGGGGTCTGCGGAAGCGGCGTTGTACGCCAATTTCTTGCCCCGTCGAAATTGGGTGTGAGCGGACTTAGTCCTCAGAAGGTGGGATTGTTTGGCGGTGCATTTGACCCGCCACACCGTACCCATGTTGCGTTGGCGCAGGCCGCTATCGAGCAACTTCAGTTGGATATGCTGCATGTGGTGCCTACAGGCCATGCCTGGCACAAGCCGCGTGCCTTGACGCGCGCGGAGCATCGATTGGAGATGTGCCGCCTGGCCTTTGCCAACCTGTACCGGGTCGTGGTAGACCCGCGCGAAACCTTGCGCGGTGGCCCCACCTACACCATTGACACCCTGGAAGAACTCCGGGCAGAGTATCCACAAGCCCAGCTCTATCTGATCATGGGTGAAGACCAGG
>CAIQEX010000257.1 GCA_903870955.1 uncultured beta proteobacterium | reverse complement strand
GGCCGCAGATCAGCGAGATTTGCGGCACCGCACCCGACAGCAGCACATTGGCGTGAAACACCTTGCCGTAACCGGAGAGCGAGGCAATGCCTTCCTGCACACGGGCCCCGCCCGAGTCGTTGATAAACACAAAAGGCGACCCGGCGCGCAGCGAGGCCTTCATGATCTCGGCCACCTTGATCGAGTGCATCTCTCCGGCCGAACCACCGGCCACGGTGAAGTCCTGGCTGGCCAGATGCACCAGACGCCCACGGACCGAGGCGGCACCGGTGACCACACCATCGGCAGCCAATTTGCTGCCCTGCATGCCAAACAACGTGGCGTTGTGGGTGGCGAACTGGCCGACCTCATCAAAGCTGCCCGCATCCACCAACTCGGCCACGCGCTCGCGTGCCGTCATGCGGCCCGCCTTGTGTTGCCGGGCCTGCTTGTCGGCACCTCCACCGAGTTCGTTTTCCGCCTGGCGGCGGCGCAGTTCGTCGATTTTTTCTTGCATGACGGTCATGGTGGATCCTGCCTATTCTTTAACGGGGGTGACGGACACACGGTGCGAGCGGCCATTGAGCTTGACGTCGTAGATCACCGGAGTGCGCACGGCCTTGTCGCCTGGATTGGCTGCGGCGTCCTTGCCAGCTTCAGGCTTGGCCGCCTCGGGGTCGCGGCCCAGGTTTAACGGACCCTGATCGCGCTTGGCAAAGAAGGCTGCCGACACCTGCGGGAACATGGCGTAGGTCAGCACATCTTCTTCGCTGCCGTTAAAGCCGGTCAAGGCCGCAGCAGCGGTCTGCAGTGCCTCCCACTCGGGCTTGAGCAAATCGGCCGGGCGCTCGGTAATCGGTGGCTTTTTTGCCTGGGCTTCGGCCAGGGCCAGCACCTCGGGGTCGCGCTCGCCAGGGGTCTTGCCGTAGTAGCCCAGCATCAGGTCGGCAAACTCGCTCGACAAGACCTTGTAGCGGCCCATCAGCACGTTGAACACCGCCTGCGTGCCAACGATCTGACTGCTAGGCGTCACCAAAGGCGGGAAGCCTGCGTCTTCACGCACGCGCGGCACTTCGATGAAGACTTCTTCGAGACGGTCGCCAGCGCCCTGCTGCTTGAGCTGGCTCTCCATATTCGAGATCATGCCGCCCGGAATCTGGCTGTCGAAGATGTCGGTCTCGACGCCAATGATGTTGGACATAAAGGCCTGGTAACGCGGACGCAGCGCGGCAAAGTGGTCCTTGATGCGGTGCAGGCAAGCCTTGTCCAGCTTGGCTTGGTAGCCGGTGCCATCCAGCATGGCAACCAGGCTCTCGGTCGGGTTGTGACCCGGCCCTAAGCTGAGCGAACTGATGGCAGTGTCGACACAATCCGCACCTGCCTCGATCGCTTTCATCAACGACACCAGCGTCACACCGGTGGTGGCATGGGTGTGCACATGGATGCGCACCGATTCGCCACAGCGCGTCTTGATGCCTTTGACGATGTCATAGGCGGCCTGCGGTTTGAGTAGCGCGGCCATGTCTTTCAGGCAGATCGAATCGCAACCCAACTCCACCAGCCGCTCGGCCATCTCGACAAAGGTTTCCGTGGTGTGCAGGGGGCTGACGGTGTAGCAGATAGTGCCTTGTGCATGCTTGCCATTGCGGCGTACCGCTTGAACCGAATGGCGGATGTTGCGGATGTCGTTGAGCGCATCAAAGACGCGAAACACATCCATGCCATTCAATGCGGCCTTGTCGACAAAACGGTCCACCACGCTGTCTTCGTAGTGGCGGTAGCCCAGCAGGTTTTGACCCCGCAACAGCATTTGCAAGCGCGCGTTGGGCAACAGGGTGCGGAACTGGCGCAGGCGCTCCCAAGGGTCTTCGTTGAGGAAGCGGATGCAGGCGTCAAAGGTGGCACCGCCCCAGCACTCGACGGACCAGTAACCGGCCTTGTCGATGTCGGCGCAGGCCGGCACCATGTCTTCCATGGCCATGCGGGTGGCCAGCAGACTTTGGTGGGCGTCGCGCAGGCATAGTTCGGTGATATCGATGGTTTTTGTCACTTGAATCTCTTCTCTGGTGCACGCGGGTGGCGTGGGTTTGCAGGCCCCATGCGAGACCGGGCGGTTGCACCGGAAACCTAGGGTTTACCCTTAAATGGTACTTCTTTGCCCTATCCTGCGGGCATCAACCAGAGTCATTCTTGAGCTTGATCAATTACCAAGGAGTTACATCGTTGGCGGGTGCCCACGGCAAGTCGCCCGGCATGAAGAGGAGCACAACTCTGCAATGCATTCACCGATACGGCGATCGCAGGAGCTTGGATCAGCCCTGCATCGACCCCGCGGCTGTGGGCCTTTTCAAGCAGTTCCTATATCCAATGCCCTATGTCCTATGCGTCGGCAATCTGCCGCCAGTCTTCTTTTGCTGCTGACTTTCCCTAGAAACTACATGGCGATTTACAGCGCCATCAGTAGGGCTGGAAATTGCGGCTGCGGCCAGACCGCACTGCGGTGGTCGTCACTGCGGACTTGAGTCGAGGAGGTGCGGGAGGACGCTGAGGGCTGCCAAGCCGGCGGTCAGCTGCACTGGGATTGCGGTCTCCGACATGGAAGAATGCAATGCTGTCCTGCAACTGTTTGGCCTGGCCCGAGAGTTCTTCGCTGGTGGCCGCAAGTTCTTCCGATGCCGATGCGTTTTGCTGGGTGGCCTTGGAGAGTTGACCGATGGCGCCGCCAATCTGGGTGACAGACTCACTTTGCTCGGCACTGGCGGCAGCTATTTCCTGCACCAGTTCACTGGTCTTCTGGATACTGGGCACGATGTCATCCAACAATTTTCCGGCCCGCTCGGCAGTGGTTACCGAGTTGCTGGCAAGTCCACCGATTTCTTTCGCGGCCTCCTGGCTGCGTTCGGCCAGTTTGCGTACTTCGGCGGCCACCACGGCAAAGCCTTTGCCATGCTCACCCGCGCGTGCCGCTTCAATGGCTGCATTGAGTGCGAGCAGGTTGGTCTGGTAGGCAATGTCGTCCACAATGCCGATCTTTTGCGCGATCTGCTTCATGGCACTGACGGTTGAGGTTACGGCATCGCCGCCTTCCACAGCCTCTTTGCTGGTCTTGCTTGCCATTCCATCGGTCACTTTGGCGTTGTCGCTGTTTTGGCTGATGGAGGCCGACATCACATCGACCTGCGACGATGTCTCCTCCACGCTGGCTGCCTGTTCACTGGCGGCCTGCGACAGCGCTTGCGCCGTAGCACTCACCTGATTGGCTGCACCCAACAGCGCGTCGGAGGCAGCGTGCACTTCACCGATCACGCGCGTCAGGTTTTCAGCGGTGGTGTTGACGCTGTCCTTGACCTTGCCAAAGAGCCCCTGGTAATCACGCTCGATGCGCCGGGTCAGATCGCCTTCGGCAAATGCCGCCATGACTTCGGCGACATCGCCCAAGCCCTGCTCACTGGTGGCAATCAGCTCGTTCATGCCCACACTGATCACTTCGAGAAAGCCGGTCTTGCCAGCCGTACTCAGGCGTTGACTGAAGTCGCCCGCGCCCGCAGCGGCCACGATGGCGGCCACGGCTTCCTCGGCGGCAATTTCGTCTGTGCGGTCAAACCATTGCGTCACCCGTCCAATAGGTTGGCCGGCGGCGTCG
>CAIQEX010000256.1 GCA_903870955.1 uncultured beta proteobacterium | reverse complement strand
TAACTCTCTGCCCCCCAAGGGGGCTAACCCGACTTGGGGCGGCCCGGCGTCGGGTTGCTAGCCCCCACGTTCGTTCGCTACGCGTAACTCTCTGCCCCCCAAGGGGGTGAATCCCGCTTGGGGCGGCCCGGCGCGGGATTGCTTGCCCCCACGTTCGTTCGCTACGCGTAACTCTCTGCCCCCCAAGGGGGTGAATCCCGCTTGGGGCGGCCCGGCGTCGGGTAGTCCCAAGTTGTAAAACCTTGTTAACCGGGTCATCTTCTGGCTTGGGAATCCGTTGAAGTTTCAGAAACCGTCACTTCTGGCGGTAACGGGCGCAAGCCCACTGAGACCATGTTTAGTCATGCAACCCACAACAAAATTCTGCGCACCACGGCCACCCTGGCTTTGGCTTGGGCAGGTTTGACCGGTACCGTCGCCCATGCCGACAACCTCAATCCCATCCTTGGTGGTGGTCTGGGCGCAATGGCTGGCGCTTTGATCGGCCAGTCGATGGGCGGACGTGACGGTGCCATGATTGGTGCCGCCGTGGGCGGTGTGGCAGGCGTCAGCATTGCCAGCAACGGCGAACGCCGCCGTAACGAACCGGTGCACAACGTGGTCTATGAGCAACCATACCGACAAGTGCCGGTACGAGGACCCGTAAATGGCTACCGGGAAGTGGAGCGCGTCAACTATTACCCGGTTCATGACTATGGTCGCCATGGCTGGGGCGGCCATGAGCGGGGTTGGGAACGCCACGATGAATACCGTCGCGACTGGGATCACCGCGGTGGTGACCACCGCGGTTGGGAGCGCCGCGACTAATTTGTCCGGCTACTAAGGCGTAGGTATGGGCAGCACTTCGCCGCCCAAAGCCTCCAGCAGGTCCGGAATCAGTTTCTGCAACTCACCGGTGGCGATC
This sequence comes from uncultured beta proteobacterium, assembly GCA_903870955.1. Classification (GTDB taxonomy): domain Bacteria; phylum Pseudomonadota; class Gammaproteobacteria; order Burkholderiales; family Burkholderiaceae_C; genus Allorhodoferax. The sequence continues at coordinate 5,491 of CAIQEX010000256.1, read as the reverse complement.
GCCACATCGCCATCAAAGTTGTCATCTTTTCCGTCGGATGCCAAAGCCTTCGCCGCTTCAAACACGACGTCCAGCACGGCTACTTTTTTCAGCTGCAAGGCCTCGGTCAGGACAAACGACACGTGGTCGTTCCAGGTCATGGCCAAACGTGTGGGCATTTTGCCCATCGCAATGTGCTCGGTCACCTCGTCGGTATCGAGTGCATGGCGGGTGTAACGCACCACTGCCTTGGACTCATCCGCCGCCTTGAGTTCGCATTCACGGTCCACGGTAAATCCGGCAGGTGCTTCCTTGGCTGCTAACCACTGGGCCATTGCCGCTGCGGGTGACATCTCGGTATTGATGAGTTGCACGGCAAAGCCTTCGATGGCATTGATCAGGCAAGTCATGACTTCATCGGCCCGACCCTGACTACCCGCGTCGAGCACCAGCAACATCGCCTGGGGATCAATCCAGACCATGGTCGCACCTTGCTTGGTGAAGGCCATGGGCAACAAACTCATGCGGGCGTCATCCAGAATTTCACGCGCTTCTTTCTTGCCGGGTTTGCGGCCGGTGGTGGTCTCAATATGGGCGAGTTGTTCTTGTGCACGCCGCTTCACCACGGAGGCCGGCAGGACTTTGGTTTCCACCATAAGCTTGAGAATCCACTGCCCACCCACCACTTCCACCAACGCGCCATGGTCCTTGCCACGGGGCTCGATCCATCCAACAGCCTTTTCCTGAGAACCGGCACACTCCACATAACGCGCAGACTCCAGCGCCTCTTCCAATTTCGCAGCAGTCACCGTCCAGGGCGTCAGCATGCGGTACAACATCACATTCTTGAACACAGTTTTCCTTCTTGTTTATTGCGCAGAATACGTCGCGCAAGCTGTATTGTCGGCCCTAGCGAAAAGTCACTTTTCTGGCAACTTTACAAACGCTTTTCTCATCACCATGTATCCGTTACATGGGCGGCGCACACTGCGTTCAGGTTATGAGCGATGTCCGCTGATGACCCTTCTGAACAAAAGGTAAAACCATGAAAAAAATCATTCAATCCTTGGTGGTAGCGGGTGTGTTGGCAGTGGCAGGCGGCGCGGCATTTGCGCAAATGGGCGATGGCATGATGGGCCACGAAGGCATGCCGCACCATGACCCCGCCAAGATGGCGCAAATGCATGCCAAGCATCTTGCCGATTTAAAAGCCAAGCTCAAGATCACCGCTTCCCAAGAGGCTGCCTGGAACACCTTTGCCGACGCCATGAAGCCGCCGGCCGACATGATGAACAAGCGCCCGGATCATGCGGAAATGGACAAGCTCACGACGCCCGAACGCATCGACAAAATGCGTGCGATGCACAAGGAACACATGGCAGCGATGGAAGCCGCCATGGACAAGCGCGCAGAAGCGACCAAAACTTTCTACGCCGCTTTAAGTGCTGAGCAAAAGAAGACCTTTGATGAAGAACATGCCAGGATGGACAAGCGCGGTGAAAAGGCACATCACATGCCCGGCGGACCGGATGCCAAACCAGCTCCAAAGCAATAGCAAGAGCTACTCCGCGCTTTGCCAAATGGGTTCAAGCCAGCATGGACTTGAGCTCACCATTGGTAATCAGAGTTTGCAAATCAGTAAAGCCGCCAACTAGCGTTCCCTTTACAAAAACCATCGGAAATGTGGACCACCCGGTCCACATTTTCAATGCGATGCGCCTACGCCAACCATTGAAATAGCTGCCGTACTGCAGATACCTGTATGGATATCCTGCAGCATCCAGAGCCTTGCAAGCCTTTTTGGGAAAAGGGTTAAACGCCATCCCAACCACCACAATCGCATTTGCTGCGATGGCGTCCTGTACTTCCTTGACAATACCCGCCCCATACTGGGCCACATGCTCACGAATGGCCGGGTGTAGTTTTGCTTCTTCAAGTACTGGACGGGACATGATGGGATTCCTTCAAAAGTGAGTCGTCGCGATTATGGATGCAGCCTGAATGTTTGACCGAAGTCATGCTTGTAAGATGGCGGCGGCACTACACTTCCCATCCTATCGCCATGCCCAAAACACCTGCCCCTTACGTCGCACCCAAGATCCGAACCGTGGGCATGATGCAGCCTTTGATATGGTTGGTCATGGCGTGGCGCGATATCGCCAAGGCCGGCTGGGTTAGCGTATTGCATGGTGTTGCCATGAGCGCAATTGGCATTGCCATTGTTGCCGTCGCCCACAGTCGTTTTTGGTTATTGGCAGGTGCACTTTCAGGATTTTTGGTGATAGCCCCGGTGCTGGCCACCAGCCTGTATGCGCTCAGCCGTGCCATTCAACGCAAGGAAAAACCCAATTTTTCAGTGGTACTCAAGACCTGGTTGAACTGGCAAAACAGCCACTTCAATAAATGGGATAACGACTATTGGTGCATGCTGCAATTTGGCGCCCTGTTGGCGGCGGCAGCAACGGGTTGGGTGATGACCTCTGCGGCCCTGATCACTCTGTTGGCTCCCGTGCCGATCAACGGCCCCTTGGACTTTGTTCACCATGTCATGCTGGCACGTGAGGGCTGGCTGTTTGAAATCTGGCTGGCAGTTGGCGGTGTCATGGCAGCGCCCATGTTTGCTTCCAGCGTAGTGGCCATGCCCATGCTTCTTGACCGTCGCGTTACCTTGATGCAAGCGGTTTTGACGAGTTGGCAAACCGTGCTCGCCAACCCGATGCCCATGGCCTTTTGGGCCAGCATCATCATGATCTTTACCTTGTTGGGTCTGGGTTCGCTGCTGCTGGGTTTGATACCCGTGCTGCCGATGCTGGGACACGCCAGTTGGCACGCCTACCGTGACCTGGTCGATGCCTCCCATCTGCCCGCGCGCGAGTCCCTGTCGGCACCCGACAGTCAGTTTGGTACCTACTGATGTTCGGTTTTTCTGAAGAACAAATTGCCACCTTTGGCCTTAGCTTTGGCGTGGGTGGCTTCATGCTCTACATGTTGTTCATCATTGGCCATCTGGCCTGGGAATCCAAGGCCGGCAAGTTCGGCACCTTTGTTATATTTCTGGGCCTGGCCTTTGGCATGGTTGGATTTGTTGCCAAGTACTTTATTCAATGGTTCATGGAGCATTAGCCGAACGGCTTGACCCCAATCAGCAGACCATGCAGCCACATGGCAAATACGCCGGAGACCACGACTCCCAAAACAACGGTAAGGCCAGTCGCAGACATGGTTCCCTTCGGGTATTCAACTCCCTGGGCACGATCCCGACGCCGTGCGCTGATGAAGTCCAAAACGGCCCACACCAAAAAAGCACCAAACAGAACAACATGGGCGAGATTTCCATTGGAAATCAGATGCGCGAAAGCCCATGTCTTGACGCCCAGCACCATGGGGTGATGCACACGTGCTTTGATGGCGTTACCTGGTACATAGGCTGCCATCAACAACACAAAAGCCAACACATTCAACAAGGCTGCAATATGGCGGGTGGCGACGGGTGGAGTCCATAAAACCGCAGGGGTTTCACGGGCCATTCCAAAACCCCAAATGATCAGCACAAAGCCAAGCAAAGACAAAGCTGTGTACAAGCCTTTGAAGGTGTTTTCACCCACACGGCCAATCGTTTGTGTACGCCAACCATCGGCAAAGATCCGCACGGAATGCACACCTAGAAACAACACCAAACCCAATACAAGATACGCCATTTTTAAGCTTTCAGAATTTCTCAATATTTCAAGTGCCAACAACCCGGTTTTTTCCTGAACGTTTGGCCAGATACATGGCCTGATCAGCACGCTTGATGGCTTCCATCCCAGACTCATCATTGTTGAGTTGGGCCACCCCGGCACTAAAGGTGATCAACACCTTCTCTGTGCCTGCCATGAAAAAACGTTTGGTCAATTCCCGCTGCAAGCGCGTCATTGCTTCAATTCCTTTTTCCAGGCTGGTGTCAGGCAGGAGTATGACGAATTCTTCGCCCCCGTAACGCGAAAGGGTATCTTGGGGTCGCATGCATTCACGGGCCACCTGCGCCAAGTGCTTCAATGCCCCATCTCCAATGCCGTGCCCCAGCGTGTCGTTAAGGGCTTTGAAGTTGTCAATGTCCAGCAAACCCACGCTCAAGGGAGTTTCCTTGCGTCTGAAGGTTGAAATCTCCCGTTCCAGAGCCTCTTCCAAGCCCCTTCTATTGAGTGCTCCAGTCAAAGGATCATGGCGCGCTTGGGTACTTACACGATCTAACTCTTGATGCAGTTTGGCGATTTCGACCTGCGTGGAACTTGCCTGCTCACGCATGGCGGTCAATTCGTCTCTGGCAGACAACGTATCTTTTGCCATCGTGCGGGTTGCGCTCACCACATCCTTAAGAACCGGCGAAATCTCCTCGATGGACTTCGCGTTTTCAATCAAACGGGCACTTTCTTCCATCTTTTCCTGAAATTCACCCGTGGACTGAGACATTTGAGACAAACGTTCAATGAATGCGGCCAACATCTGGCGCATTTCTGATTGCGCCAAAGAACTTTTGTGTTTCGCATCCTTTTGCTTACTGATGACATCTTTGAGCAGACTGGCAACGTCATCCAATCTTCGCAACGACAAGGGTGGAGCAGAGGCTGTTTTAAGCGCCTCCATCTGCCCGATTAGCCACTGCTCGTCGATACTCAAATCGGCAATGTTCTCAAAAACCAAATGCAGCAGTTTGAGCAAGGTATTCTTGATTTCAGCCTGATCTTCCGCCGCGAAAGACAGTCTGTGGCTGTAATTTACCAACATCTGTTTCACGGCAACGACATTGAGATCCGGTTGCTTCAAAGTCTTGATCAACTCTCTGCTTTGTTCCGTGAAGCGCGCATCATCCGTGCCCAGTGCAGGTTGGGCGTACTCGATCAGGCGTCCCATTTGTGCCAAAAACTCGGGCGTCAACGCCGAGACTGAGTCAGACACGGGTGCTGCTGCCGTTGCAACACTGTGAGCCGAATCCGTTCCCGTTGGCAAATAGCTGGCATAGGCCACCAAGGCCGCCCGCACACCATCCCAATTCATTCTGTCAATCGACGATTCCAACAAGCCTTTCTGGCGCTGTTGACCCGGGGTTTTTGCCTGCAACGCGGAGGCGATGTTGCGTAACTCCTGTGCCGGAAAGTGCTCCACCGAAGGTATGCCGGCTATCTCGTTATAGATCGCCTTGTAGTTAACCGGAGTGGGTGGCAGCTTGCGGACAGTTAACTGTTTAAGCGTTTCACGGGCCGTTTCAAAAGATTTTTTTTCACTCATAAGCATCCCAAAATGCTATTTTTTTTATAGCAAACAACGTAATTGAGACAATTGATTTCTCAATTTTTTCAAAGAGAAGTATCCACTTTTAGAGCGATTTGCGCTACGTCAAACCAACTTCTAAAGTGGCCTTGATCAGCCTATGACTTTTAGATCCTGTCAAGGAGTAAAGCTGTGGATAGATGACATGAAAAATAGAACTTATCCACAGGCTATCAAGAAAAATGAAAGTTATCCAGTTTTC
>CAIQEX010000255.1 GCA_903870955.1 uncultured beta proteobacterium | reverse complement strand
CACCCTTGGTCAGCTTTGTGCTGGAGCCAACGGAGCGCTCCGCAAGTCAGTTGCATGCGCGGCTGGCGGAGTACCGCAACAAGTACACCGTGTACGACGACATTTTGGTTTTGGATGCAAAGGCTCAACTGCTTCTGTCGTTGAAACCCGGTAACGTCACGCGCGCAGATAGGCCGGGTTGGTGGAGTGAGGCGCTTGCCCATAGCAACTATGTCGAGGAATATGGACCCAGTCAGCTCTTCAATAAGGCTGGCGATGTGCTTCTTTATGCGCACCGCATCTGCTCGGCCGAGGGCGTGGTGTGTGGCGCGGTGGTGCTCAAGTTTGACCTGCAATCGGAATTGCTTTCCATTTTCAAGGCGCTTCAAAAAGCCAATATTTGCATCGTGCTGCTGGATGCAAACCAGCGCGTAGTGGCTTGCAGCGATGCCTCTTTTGCGGCAAAGGAATCCGTCGATTTGGCGGTAGCAGAACAGCCGTCCGGCCTGATGCGGCATCGCGGTGTGGACTACCTGTTTGCGCATTGCCACACGCGGGGTTACCAGGGCTACGGGGGTCCTGGCTGGACCGCACTTGCAGCGGCACGTCTGGACGACGTTTTTAATGATGACATGGACGCTTCGGTAGCCTCAGATCCCGCGTCAACTGCCGCCAACGAAATTGAAATCGAATTGAACAACGCCGAGTTGCAGCAGATTATTGCAAGGGCGCTGGAGATTGAAGAGGATTTGAACCGCGTCATCTGGAACGGCAAACTGCATGTTTCCAGCAACTCTTTGAATTCGGGCTTGGGCCCGGTCTTTGCAGAAATTGGACGCACCAGCCAGCAAACCATCGCGGCCTTTGAAGGTGCTATTCAAGAGCTGAAACATCTGTTGCTGCAGGGTCGACGCGCCGAACTCGCAGCGCATGCCGGATTGGCCGTAGACATCATGGACCGCAACCTTTACGAGCGCGCCAACGATTGCCGCTGGTGGGCCCTGTCGGAGGAGTTCGCGCAATTGCTGCAAACGCTGGAGCGTGGCAAGTCCGAGGCGGCGGTGCTGCGCGCCGGCGAAATACTGGCCCACCTCAACAGCCTCTATACGGTGTACCGGCGCGTGGCGCTGTTTGACCGCCAGGGCCGCATTGTGGCGGTTTCCAGAGACGCGCAAACGCTCGCGGCGGGTGCTGAAATTCCGTCGGAACTGCTGCAGCGCACCCTCAATTTAAAGGGCACCCAGGCCTATGCCGTGTCCGCCATGCGGCCGCGTGCATTGGCCGATGGCGAAGCCACCTATCTCTATTGCGCACCGATTCGACAGGCCGGTGCACAAAGTCCGATGGGCGGCATGGCGCTGGCCTTCAATTGCCGCGATGAATTGCAAAACATGCTGCAGGACTCCCTGCCCGTGGGAGCGGATGCCATCGGCTTTTTTGTGGATTCCAGCGGCCGTGTGCTGGCCAGTACCGCTGCCGAAGTTGCAGTGGGCGAGTCACCGGAATTCTTGCGTGCGCTGACGGCGCAAGCAGTGGGCACAGGTTCGCCGTATGTTTGTCGGTGGCAAGAACGCAATTACCTTTTGGGCCAGGCGTTGGGCAAGGGTTACCGGGAATTCAAAACCTCTGACGGCTACCGTGAAGACGTGCAATCGGTATTGCTCACGGCAGTTGATTCCGCCTCCAGGCACGCTGCCCACATCACCCTGCCACAGGCCGACGAGGGCGCTGGCAGCGCACAATTTGGCGTGGTGCAATGTGGCTCGTCCGTCTTTGCCCTGGCCAGCACGCACGTCATTGAGGCGCTATCGGCGAAAGACCTGGACGCACCAGTAGCCGCATCGGACATGGCCGGCTTACTCAAGGTGATGCTGGACGGCGTGCTTTCGGTACTGCCGGTATACGACTGCTGCAAACTGACCGGTCAGGCGCCGATTGCCGAGCCGAGGAACGCGGTGGCCGTCGTGGTGCACGGTGCGCAAAGCAAGATGGTGCTGCTGGTGGATCGGTTGGTGGATGTGATTGTCTGCGACAACCTGAAGCCGCCACCGGGAGGCATCAATCCGGAGGCGCCCTGGATCATTGGCTACCTGCATGACAACCTGGCACACACGCAACCGGTGTTTGTCTTGCACCCCGCGAGTTTTCAATTGCGCGAATCGCATCAGAGCGATTGGGCCACGCATTGAACAACCGGAATTACCCCGCTTATCCCCCTTTATTTCTGCGTTGGTCGAATTCCCCAGTCTGGATACTGGGCATAGACCTTTTCCCAACGGGGGTGTGCCATGCAGATTGGCCTCTTAAACCATTTGAATTTTCCCAAGGGCGGCCATCAGCCCTTGTCAGCCAACACCGACGACAGCACCGCTGCTGGCGCCGATGGCACGGCCACATCTGGCCTGGGTGCCACCGTGCAGCCACCCGCAGAGCCATCAGCGCCGGATGCGCCCGGTGTGGTTCTGGTCCTAAAGAGCGACGCGGCACCCGGCAGCGCGGGCCAAACCAAGGGTCTGGTCTATACCGATAGCCTCAAGGCCGCAGGCAACAAGAATCCGCATGACTTTGTCAGCTTCGCGGTCAGCGCCATGCGCGTGTATGCCGATGAGCAGGCGCGCCTCAAGGCCGAAGCGCAACCCGGCGACAGCGCCTCGCCGTCTTCCCTGATTCCACGCAGCCTGGCCGAGATGCAAAAACTGGCCAACCGCTTCAAGATGTTCGCCTGAAGCGCTTCACCCGACTTCACCCGACTCAACCGCCCAGCGTTTCCCAGCGCTCCAGCGCAGTCATCAACGCTTCGTCAATCTGCGCCGCACGCGTGGTGAGCGCCAAGGCTTTGGAGTTGTCTTTGGCAAACAGGCTGCCATCGGCCAGAGCCTCGGTAATGCTTTTCTGCTCGGCTTCCAAGGCGGCGATGGCCGCAGGCAGGCCGTCCAGTTCGCGCTGTTCCTTGAAGCTGAGTTTGCGTGTCTTGACAGCCGGTGCTGCAGCAGGCGTGGGCAGTGGCGTGGCCACCACGGCGGCGGCAGGCTTGGCCGCCTGATCACGCCCGTAGTTAAATGGCGATGCACCCTTTTGTCCCTTGGCCTGGGCAATCTCGCTGGCGCGCTTGCTTTGCAGCAGCCAGTCGGTCACACCCCCTTCGTATTCGCGCCAGTGTGCATCGCCCTCGTAGGCAATCGTGCTGGTGACGACGTTGTCCAGAAAGGTCCGGTCATGGCTCACCAGAAACACCGTGCCGTCGTAGTTTTGCAACAAGTCTTCGAGCAGCTCCAGCGTGTCGATGTCCAGATCGTTGGTCGGCTCATCAAGCACCAGCACGTTGGCCGGGCGGGCAAACAGGCGCGCCAGCAGCAGGCGGTTGCGCTCGCCACCGCTCAAAGATCGCACCGGTGAATTGGCGCGCGCAGGCGAGAACAAAAAGTCGCCCAGGTAGCTTTTGACGTGCTGGCGGCGGTTGCCGATCTCGATCCACTCGCTGCCCGGGCTGATGAAGTCTTCCAGCGTGGCGTCCATGTCCAGCGCATTGCGCATCTGGTCGAAGT
>CAIQEX010000254.1 GCA_903870955.1 uncultured beta proteobacterium | reverse complement strand
TGCTCGAATCCCAGCGAAGCTTGCGCAGCGATGCTGAACTGGCGTTGCAAGCTGTACGCGGCCAAAGCCTGTGCGCTCACAAAGCGTTGATCGAAGTCGTCGCCAACCGACTTCCATGTACGCAGCCACTGCACTTCGCGCAGGGTCGTTCCACGCCCAAACGAAATTCCCGAAGGTGTCAGCAGCGAGCGTAAGCGTGACCCGCTGGGCCACAACGGAAACGCCAAAGGATGGAACAAACTTCCGCCCTGGTGTCCAGAACAAGCAAAGCTGGCTTCCTCAGCGATCGATGCGTTGCGCTCAAAAATGGACACCGCGTGTCCATCTTTTGCCAACTCGTAAGCCGTCGTCATGCCGACGATTCCCGCGCCAATTACCGCAATTTTCATGAAATTCCATCAAGTGCCATGCCGGAAGCGCCGAACAGTGCAGGAGGCACGACCGACGGGTCGGGGCTTCCATGCTAAAATCGAACGGTTGTGCAGGTAGTGCATCGCGTACTACCCACAGCAAATACGCAAACCGGTTCTTCAAGGTGTTGTGCTTTCAGGAATTCTATTCTCCCTGAAGGGCAATAAACGGACCGGATTTAAGACCAAACCTTTGGAGTAATTTATGGCAGTAACCATGCGCGAAATGTTGGAAGCCGGCGTCCACTTCGGACACCAGACACGCTTCTGGAACCCCAAGATGGCACCGTTCATCTTCGGTCATCGCAACAAAATTCACATTATCAACCTGGAAAAATCGTTGCCGATGTTCCAGGAAGCCGCCAAGTTTGTGCGTCAACTGACCGCCAAGCGCGGCACCATCCTGATGGTGGGTACGAAGCGCCAAGCCCGCGAAATCGTGTCTGCTGAAGCGCAACGCGCTGGTGTGCACTATGTTGACCAGCGTTGGTTGGGCGGCATGTTGACGAACTTCAAAACCGTCAAGACTTCGATCAAGCGTCTCAAGGACATGAAGGTTCAGCAAGAAGCTGGCCTGGAAGCCATGAGCAAGAAAGAGCAACTGATGTTTGCTCGTGAACTCGAAAAGCTGGAAAAAGACATCGGTGGTATTCAGGATATGACCGTCTTGCCAGACGCAATTTTCGTGATTGACGTGGGCTACCACAAGATTGCCATCGCTGAAGCACGCAAACTGGGTATTCCTTTGATCGGCGTGGTGGATTCCAACCATTCCCCCGAAGGTATCGACTACGTGATTCCCGGAAACGACGACTCTTCCAAGGCCGTTACGCTGTACGCCCGTGGCATTGCAGATGCTGTAATCGAAGGCCGTGCAAACGCTGTGGACGATGTGGTCAAGGCTGTGGTCGCTGCTGAAGCCGAAGACGAGTTTGTTGAGGTCAACGAAGCTGCCTAAAGCTTTCCTTGCCTCAAAAAGGGGGCTCGTGTGCCCCTTTTTTTTAGCTGATATTGATTATTGAACTGATTACGGAGAAATGAAAATGGTTGCAATTACTGCAAGTATGGTTGCCGAGCTGCGTGGAAAAACCGATGCACCCATGATGGAATGCAAAAAGGCATTGACCGAAGCTGAAGGCAATATGGAAAAAGCCGAAGAGCTGTTGCGCGTCAAGCTGGGTAGCAAAGCCGGCAAGGCTGCCGCCCGCATCACCGCCGAAGGCGTCGTTGTGAGTTGTGTTGAAGGTGGCGTTGGTGCGTTGCTGGAAGTGAACTGTGAAACCGATTTCGTCACCAAAAATGACAGCTTCCTGGCGTTGGCCAATGCCGCTGTTGCGCTGATCGCCAAAAACGATCCGGCTGATGTGGCTGCGTTGAGCGCGTTGGCCTATACCCAGGACGGCTTTGGTCCGACCTTGGAAGATGTGCGCAAGGGACTGATTGGCAAGATCGGTGAAAACATGACCTTCCGCCGTTTCAAACGCTTCGCATCGGGTGCCAAGCTGGCGACCTATCTGCACGGCACACGCATTGGCGT
>CAIQEX010000253.1 GCA_903870955.1 uncultured beta proteobacterium | reverse complement strand
TTGCCCGTGGTGCGCATGCCCAGTTTTCGTGCCGAGTAGCTGCTCAGAAAATAGCCGCCTACCTTTCCGCCATCAACCACCTGGCGCGCCTGCACCCTGACACCTTCGTCGTCAAACGGCGAACTGCCCTTGCCACCCATCACAAACGGGTCTTCAAAAATATCGATGTGCTTGGGGAACACCCGTTTGCCCAGGCTATCGAGCAAAAAAGTGCTTTTGCGATACAGCGAGCCACCGCTAACGGCCTGCACGAAAGTGCCCAGAAGACCTGCCGCCAAGGGCGATTCGAACAGGACCGGGCATTCGCGCGTGGAAATTTTGCGTGACTTCAGGCGGCTCAGTGCGCGCTCGGCCGCGTAACGGCCTACGGCTTGGGCTGATGCCAGCGCAGTGGCATTGCGTTGCGAGCTGTACCAGGCGTCACGTTGCATGTCCGCGCCCTTGCCGGCAATCGGCGACACCGACAGTGAGTGGCGGGAGCTGGCATAGCCACCCCGGAATCCATGCGTGTGGGCGCTGAAGAATTGCGATTGCTGGGCCGACACGGCCGCACCTTCACTATTCGTAATGCGCGGGTCCACAGACAGGGCTGCGGCCTCGCATTCAAGCGCCAGCTTGGCCGCCTGTTCGCTGGTGACAGCCCAGGGGTGAAATAAATCCAACGCGCGGCTGCGATCGGCTACCGGGGCAATATCCGGCTCGTCCGGCAGGCTGGCAAAGGTATCTTCGGCCGTGAAACGCGCAATGTCATAAGCCGCACGCACGGTTTGCGCGATTGCCGCCGGAGAGAAATCGGAGGTGCTGGCATTGCCGCGTCGATGACCGACATAGACCGTGACTCCGAGCGACTTGTCACGGTTGCGTTCGACGTTTTCCAACTCGCCATTGCGCACGGAGACGCTCAGACCACAGCCTTCCGACACTTCGGCGCCGGCATCGGTGGCACCCGCTTTTTTGGCCTCATCCAGTGCCAAATCCACCAGGGATTCGAAATACGGCAGGGTATAGGCAAAGCCCGTGTCCGAAGGTTTGGCAGCGCTATTGGCGGCTGTTTTGGACTGTGGGACGGGGGTGGGCGCAGGGGATGGGTGTTTCTTCATGGCGACGGCTATGATACTTGGCTATGTCACGCAAACTAAAAAAAGGCTATTACGTCCGTGGACAGTTCGTTGCAGAAGGCAGCGCACTCGATCTGGAGTACAAGCGCGAACTCAAAGGTACGGATGAACCCACCCGTACCGACCTCAAACGCGAAAGCACCGAACTGCAAAAGCTCGGTGAAGATTTACTCACCCTGCGCGCCGACTTTATTGCCCGTCTGGAACTGCCCGAAAAGCTGGTGGATGCAGTGGCCGAGTGCAAGCGCATCACCAACTTCGAAGGCATTCGCCGCCAGATGCAATTCATCGGCAAGCTGATGCGCAAGCTCGAAGAAAGCAAGCACGATGAGATTCGCGCCGCGCTGGAAGAGCAGCACATGCCCTCGGCAAAAGAGACCCTGCTGTTGCACCAAGCCGAGCAATGGCGGGACCGCCTGGTCGCCGATGACGACGCCGTTGGCCATTGGCTCAACCTCAGCCCCGGTACCGACAGCCAGAACCTGCGCGCCTTGGTGCGCCAGGCCCGCAAGGATGCCAAGCCCGAAAAGCCCGGACTCGCACCGCGCCACGGCCGCGCCTACCGCGATATTTTCCAGTTGGTGCGCGAGGCACTCACCGCCGCCCAGGAGCAACCCGCACCCGATCCAAACGCGGGCGAAGGCTACAGCGGGCAAGACGCGTAGGAGTTTGAAAAAGCATGAGCACGAGCGAATCCAGTTACGACCCGGTCACCATCGGTATTGTTTCCATCAGCGACCGCGCCTCCAGTGGGGTTTATGAGGACAAGGGCCTGCCAGCACTGAAAGAGTGGCTGACGCGCGCGTTGCTGAACCCCATCACGTTCGAATCTCGACTTATCCCCGACGAAAAGGACGGCATCAGCCAGGCCTTGATCGGTTTGGTGGATGCGGGCTGCGCCCTGGTGCTGACCACTGGCGGCACGGGCCCGGCCCTGCGCGATGTCACGCCAGAGGCCACCCTGGCAGTAGCAGACAAGGAAATGCCGGGCTTTGGCGAGCAGATGCGCCGCATCAGCCTGGAATTTGTGCCGACCGCGATCCTCTCGCGCCAGGTGGCGGTCATCCGAGGCCAAACGCTGATCATCAATCTGCCGGGGCAACCCAAGTCGATTGCAGAAACGCTGGAAGGTTTGAAGGATGCAGAAGGCAACTCCAAGGTGCCCGGCATCTTTGCTGCCGTGCCCTATTGCATCGATTTGATTGGTGGGCCGTACCTGGAAACCGTGAACACGGTGTGTAAAGCCTTTCGGCCAAAGACTGCGATTCGCCCCGAGCGCAAGCCTGCTGCCTGAATCGGTTATTGGCCCAACAGCTGGTTGAGCTTTTCCGCCTCAAAGCACTCGACGCGTGCGGCGTCTTCCGGCATGCAATCCCCATTCACCGTGCCATGCCCGTTGCGGTTGGTCGACAGCGTTTCAATCGCCTTCCAAAGCAGCGCAATCTGGTGGTCCTGCGAGGCCGCACTGTTGACCAATCCGTGCAAAGCCTGGCTTAAAGGATCGTCTTCCTTGGTAATGCCGTAGGCTGAAAAACTGCTGCCCGGCGACGCCACATCGGCACTCTCACCGGCCTTGCTCTGGATGATTCGCGCCGGGATGCCCACGGCCGTCGCACCCGCGGGTACCGGTTTGATCACCACCGCATTGCTGCCAATCTTGGCACCGTCGCCCACTTCAAAACCACCGAGTACCTTGGCCCCGGCGCTCACCACCACATCTTTACCCAGGGTGGGATGCCGCTTGGCACCTTTGTAAAGCGAGGTGCCGCCCAAGGTTACGCCCTGGTAAATGGTGCAGCCATCGCCAATCTCGGCGGTCTCACCGACCACCGTGCCCATGGCATGGTCGAAGAAAACGCGGTCACCGATCTTGGCCCCGGGATGAATTTCAATGCCGGTAAACCAACGCGCCATGTGCGAGGTAAAGCGCCCCAGCCACAAGAAGCCATGGGTCCAGAACCAATGCGCCGGCCGGTGCAACACCACCGCATGCAGACCCGGATAACAGGTCAGCACTTCCCAACGGCTGCGCGCAGCCGGATCGCGGTCAAGAATGCATTGGATATCGGAGCGTAGGCGGGAAAACATGGGCTCTAGTCTAGCTGCTGGTTTTGCGGTCGGACCCGGCGTCGGGTTTTGACAATGTCAGAGAGGTGGACTTAGCGCCCGGAATTGGACCACCCGGCAATTGCAAAATCGATTTGGCAATCCCGCGCAGGATATGAATTTCCTCCTGTGTCAGGGCTGCGCGGTTGAACAGCGCATTCAGGCGCGGCATCAATTTCTTGGGTGCCAAAGGATCCAGAAACTCCAGCGCCACCAACGCCTGCTCCAGGTGCGTAAGCATGCCGCTGACCTGGGCTGCGTCGGCCAATTTGGCACTGGATTGCGGCAGTGGCGGTGCGTCCGCAAAACCACCCAGCGCCAGGCGCCAGTCATAGGCAATCACCTGCAATGCAGCCCCGATATTCAGCGAACCGAATTGCGGATTGCTGGGGATGCTGAGGCAGGCATGGCAGCGGTACACGTCTTCATTGCGCATGCCAAAGCGTTCCGACCCAAACAGGAAAGCCACGCCTGTGGGCGGCGCTGGCTGGTCAACCAGTTGCGCAAAATGTTCACGTGGGGTCGTGGTCGGCGGGCCGAAGTCACGCGGCGTCATGGCGGTGGCGCAGAGGTGCGTCATGCCCTCCAAGGCTTCGTCCAGGGTTTCCACGATGCGGCACTTTTCCAGCACATCCAGGGCACCGCTGGCGCGCTGTATGGTTTCTTCCCGGCGCAGCACATTGGACCAACGCGGCGCGACCAACACCAGATCGTCAAAACCCATGGTCTTCATGGCCCGGGCGGCGGCGCCCACATTGCCCGCGTGGCTGGTCTGGATAAGGATGAAACGTGTCTGCATGGAAACCGGTAAAATGGAGCTATTGTCGCCGCCCGCATCGCCGGATCGGTATCCCCCGTTCTTCCCCCCACAATCTATGTCACTCAATCTGCACCCCATGGTCAACGTGGCTGTCAAAGCTGCCCGTGCCGCCGGCTCTCTCATCAATCGCGCAGCCCTGGATATCGAGTCAGTGCGCGTTTCCCAAAAGAAGGCCAATGACTTCGTCACGGAAGTGGACCAGGCCGCAGAGGCAGTGATCATAGAAACCCTGCTCCAGGCCTATCCAGGCCACGGGATTTGGGCCGAAGAATCGGGCTCCACGCATGGTGCCAAGGACTCCGAATTCGTCTGGATCATCGATCCGCTGGACGGCACCACCAACTTCATCCACGGTCTGCCCACCTACTGCGTCAGCATTGCCCTGGCCGTGCGCGGCAAGGTGGAGCAGGCAGTGGTGTATGACCCCACCCGCAACGACCTGTTCACCGCCACCAAAGGCCGTGGCGCCTACCTGAACGACCGGCGTCTGCGGGTATCCAAGCGCACACAGCTGAAAGAGTCGCTGATTTCGACCGGCTTTCCGTACCGTGAAGGTGACGACTTTGACCAGTATCTGGTCATGATGGGGGAAGTCATGCGCCGCACCGCCGGTCTGCGCCGCCCGGGCGCGGCAGCCCTGGATCTTGCTTATGTGGCAGCGGGTTACACCGATGGTTTCTTTGAAAAAGGCTTGCAGCCCTGGGACGTGGCCGCCGGCTCGCTGCTGGTGCAGGAAGCGGGCGGATTGGTAGGCAACTTTTCTGGTGAAGCCGACTTTCTGGATCAGCAGGAGTGCATGGCCGGCAACCCGCGCGTCTATGCGCAGCTGGTGGGCGTTCTGGGCAAGTACAGCAAATTTGCCGGTGCCGGTGAGAAAGCCGCTGTGCGCCAGGCCAAGCTGAGCATTTCATCGCGGGGTCGAAACAATGCCAACATT
>CAIQEX010000252.1 GCA_903870955.1 uncultured beta proteobacterium | reverse complement strand
GTCGCCGCGCTCAAGATGGGTGTGATTTGGCGTACGTGCTGCTCGACTTGTTCAACCAGATACGTATTCATCAGACGTAAACTGTTGCTGACCAATAGTGTCAGCATCACCGCCTCTACGACGACAGCCGCAAGCAGGAAGCGCGCTCGCACGGAGCGCATGCGAATGCCTAGACTGCCAAATTTCATTGCAGTGAACTGCGGACTTCCCTCGCATAGGGTTCCATCAATTCCAGTTCCTTGGGTTTGAGCTTGCGGTACCCGTCAAGCTTGTACTTCTCAAAGTAGGCCTTCCCCTCAGCACTGCCAGAGAACGAGGCGAGTGCCGCATCAATCGCATCCTTGCGGCTTGCTTGACGCTTGTTGAGCATATAGACCCGTCCCGCCATCGGATCGCTAACCACCAGAAAACGCATTTGGGCCTGCAATTCCCGGCTCAGGCTCTGGTAGTTGGCCAATGACATAAATCCGGCTGCAGCCTCGCCAGAAAGTACCAAACGGGCCACGCTATCTGAGGCGCTGACGTAGCGCAAAGCTTCGTTGTTGCCCCCTTGCTTCATCCAGTGCTGGCCCCACAACGTGACCAGTGAAGTAGGAGACAAGCCCAACACGGGTTTGCCGATCAGGTCTTTGGCTGTTTTGACTTTGCTATTGCCAATGACCAGAGCGACTGCCCGGAAATCCGCTGCGTAGGTTATCAAGGGAATGTAGTCGGCGTCTGTCTGCGCGAGCCGTGCCTGGTGTCCGGTGGTCACCGCTATGTCGTATTCCTGGTGAATCATGCGTTTCGCAAACTCGGTGAAATCTGGCGCGGTAACAACCTCCACAGGCATTCCGAGCGCCTTTTCAAGTTGACTTCGCAGAGGTTGGTACATCTCCAGAATCACCCTGGCACTGGTATGGGGTGCAATACCCAAGTGAAACACGGTGGGCGACTGCGCTGACGCCGTCAAGCTGAAGAAACCCAAACTCAGGATGAGGAAGCCGCGGCGCAAGGCTTGGAACATTTTCATAGCAACGACCAATTTATTTTGTTGGGCAATTATCCGGTCATTGCGATCGATGAAAAGGGTTGAATGCCCCGATAAAGTCAAGAAACCCCGTTTTACTGACTAAGTGCGAGTCAATGCCATACGAATACGCTCTATGGTTTCAAACATCGGTGCTTTGTTGGAGACTTCCAAGCCCAGTTGCCTGGCAATGTCGTTGACCCGTGCCGGGTTTAGCGGTAGACCGCCTGCATCGATTGCTGCAACCAGGTCTTTGGCGCGTTGCTCAGCTGTCGGCTGACGGTTGCCGTTGAGCCGGGTCCTAAGCCATTGAATCGTTCGTTTAGACAGCACGTTGTTTCAGGCGATGTAAGTTGCTATGGGTAACGCCAATTTGCGTTAGGTCAATCATGCTACAAAAACACGGGTACTGAAGCATGGACGGTGGGGAATACCTGAATGCCCTGCTTGCCCGGGTTTGGCAATAATCGGCAAAAAAGGGAAATTCAAATGGCAACTCGGAAGAAGTTTGCGGCCGCAGGGAGTGATATTCAGCTGTCAACCAAGGCCAAAAAAATCAGTCTTGCGCTCCAGGGTGGGGGTTCACACGGTGCATTCGCCTGGGGTGTTCTTGATAAATTACTCGAAGACGGGCGCCTTGAAATTGAAGCCGTATCGGGAACCAGCGCTGGCTCCATGAATGCGGTCGCTTTGGCATCGGGCGCAATCGAAGGCCCTGACGCTGCACGACAAAAACTCCATGACCTGTGGAAGGCGGTGTCTGACTCGGGCAAACGGTTTAATCCCTTGGGCCAGATACCCTGGCAGGCCGGTCACCCAATGGGTGACGTCCTCGCGTCCATGGCAACCATGTGGTTCCGTTCTGTGACACATATGTTTTCCCCGTACCAGCTCATACCTAAAGACTTCAACCCGCTGAAGGATATTCTGGTGAGTCAGGTTGATTTTGCGCGGCTGCGAGATGAATCAAAGATCAAACTGTTTTTGGCGGCTACCAATGTAAGAAGCGGCAAGGTCAAGGTGTTCGGAATAGAGGAAGAAATCAGTGCCGATATGGTCATGGCTTCGGCTTGTTTGCCGCAACTCTTCAGGGCCGTTGAAATTGATGGTGAGAGTTACTGGGATGGTGGCTATATGGGCAATCCCGTTTTGTACCCGCTGTTCTATTACACCGAATCCAGAGACGTTTTGATTGTTCACATCAATCCGATCGAGAGACCCGGGCCGCCCACTTCGGCAGATGACATCATGAATCGTGTCAACGAAATTAGTTTTAATTCTTCACTTATCAAGGAACTAAGGGCCGTTCACTTTGTTCAAAAAATGATTGACCAAGGGTGGATCAAGGAAGAGTTTTTGCACAAACTAAAATATGTTTTGATGCATTCACTTCGCGCGGATATGGCTTTGTCTGATCTCTCGGTGAATTCAAAATTCAGCAGCGACTGGGGTTTCTTGCAGATGTTGCGAGATCGCGGACGTATCTGCGCGACGGAATGGATTGACAAAAATTTTGACTCCATTGGAAAGCGATCGACAGTCGATTTAACTGCAGAGTTTTTATAAAATTTGCATCATCAATATTGATTCCGAAGCAGTTTGTAAATACATTACACATGTCGCCACAGCAGCGACATATTTAATAATTGTGGGAGGTGCTCATGATTACTGCGTTACTTTCGTTTCTCGGTGGTAATGTTTTTCGCCTGGTTTTTGGCGAAGTTATTAGCTACCTCAATAAAAAGCAGGATCATGCGCAGGAGATTGAGCGAATGCGTTTCCAGGCTGAACTAGAGGCGGCGCAGCATGCACGCAATCTGGAGGCCATCAAGACGCAAGCCGACTTAGGCGTAAAAACCATTCAAGTTCAAGCCGAATCGGCGGTAGGCCAGATCGAAGCTGAGGGGTGGCTTGAAGCGGTTAAGGCGACCGCGGCCAAGTCTGGGATTGCCTGGGTAGATGGTTGGAACGCAGTGATTCGGCCTGGGGTTGCCACTTGGTCGGTCATCATGCTGACTATGGGTGAAATAGGGGTCATCACGCACCTGAGTAACAATGTTATTTCAGTTGCTGGTTGTGCTCTAGGCATCTACTTGGCTGATCGAAGCCTGTTCAAGCGCGGCAAGTGACCGCCCACAAATCTGTGCATCGACATGGAACCACTGACTGAAAGTGCTTTAGTGGAAAGCCAGACGCTAATTCGGCGTTTTGAAGGGCTTTATTTAAAACCTTACCTGTGCCCCGCGGGTATTCCAACTATTGGTTATGGCGCCACCTATTACGAAGATGGCACGCGCGTTCTGCTGACGGACCTACAGATCACCAAAGCGCGCGCCGAAGAATTGCTACTTTGGCATGTCAAAAATGTATATCTTCCCGCTGTGCTCAGATTGTGTCCGGCGATCGTTCATGAATCGCCGGGGCGGGTCGCTGCACTGATTGACTTCACCTTTAACCTTGGAGCCGGTAACTTGCGAGCCAGCAATTTGCGAAAGCGGGTGAATGCAAAGGACTGGGCGGCCGTGCCGGCTGAGTTGCGCAAATGGAACAAGGGTGGAGGGCAAGTTCTCAAGGGCTTGACGATCCGTCGTGAGGCAGAGGCATCATTGATCTGAACCTAAGCCTAAGCCTAAGGTGAACCGGCCGCTGAACCGTAAGATGACCGGAGTTCAGATGTGTCTGCCGCAGTGGGCCTTGTGCCCGCTAAGAAAGTGCACCAAAGTAACTCGGCGTCAATGTCAGTCCGGTTTCTACAAAAGCGCAACCATTTTGTTGTTGATAGCCACTGCACGGAAAGATTTTTTCACTTTTGCAGAACCCGCAAAGTTCCGAACGCAGCGCTGTCAACGTGTAAGGGCCGGCGCAGTCGGTACGTTCTACGGCCTTGGCCAGGCGAACTATTTTGGCAAGTTTGACGCGCCCATCCTCATCCTGCATTCCACCCATGTAAGCGGTTGCAGCATCTGCAATTGAGCTTGCCTGCTTTCTTTGCCATTGCGCCATATTTGTCTCCTGCCACCTTCAGTAAACACCCTTATTATTGTCTCGCACTTTAGTGGTGCGAGCTTAGAAAGCCCTTACATTTCTATCATTTATTGTTTTCAGTTGTTCGCGGAATGCCTCAAAAAAGGCGCGACATTGCTGTATTTCCCACATTGTGGGATTTTTGAGCGACGAGAACTTCAGTAGATTGAGGACCAGAAACTATCAGGTGCAGGAGCTAAAGCCGGGAATTGAATATCGTGGATTGATATCAGCTCAGAAATTGCCAACAGGACATTGGCCGGAAACCCGATGCGACCGACCCGAACACGTTCGTGGATCAAGTCTTCGGCATAGCTGCGAAATGCATTCGTTCCCCACAAGGACTGCAGCTTTTGCGCAACAGCAGGGTAGGCATCCTTTACGACCAAAAACTCATAACCTAAATGTTGCATGCTGGCCCCCTCGCGGAATCGAAAAGCTGCGACCACTCAACCTTCGCCCAGAATAAGTCAACACCCGTGCGTCTGAAAGTTACGGAGTTGAAAGTCATGGCAGCGCGCACTCTTTTTTCATTTAGAAGCGGCTCAAGGTAAATGCGGGCTCTAGTTCACCTGCGCCGGTTGATAGTCTTCGCGCACTCTTGAGCTTTACCTGCAAACGCAAATCATTTTGCGAGTCGGCGTTTCGAATGGCTTCTTCATAGGAAATCGCATAGTTCTCGTAGAGGTTAAACAGTGCCTGATCAAAGGTCTGCATCCCTATATTTCCACTGCGCTTCATGACTTCCTTGATCTCGCCAATCTCGCCCTTGGCAATCAGGTCCGAGATCAACGGTGAATTGATCATGACTTCGACCGCGGCAACACGTCCCTTGCGATCATCGTTTTCTATCAGTCGTTGGGATACCAAGGCGCGCAAATTGAGGGACAAGTCCAACAACAATTGTTCGCGTCGCTCGATAGGAAAGAAGTTGATGATGCGATCTAAAGCTTGATTGGCGCTGTTGGCATGCAGCGTGGCCAGGCACAGGTGGCCCGTTTCAGCGAAGGCGACAGCATGTTCCATGGTTTCACTGTCACGAATTTCACCCATCAAGATGACGTCGGGCGCTTGACGCAGACTATTCTTCAAGGCCAGCGACCAGTCGTCCGTATCAATGCCGATTTCTCGCTGGCTCACCAAACAGTTCTTATGCGTGTGCATGAACTCGATAGGATCTTCAATGGTCAATATGTGGCCATAGGAATGCTCGTTACGCCAGTCCACCATGGCCGCCAACGAGGTACTCTTTCCCGAGCCCGTAGCCCCCACCATGATGCAGAGGCCACGCTTGACCAGCACCAGGTCCTTCATGACCGCAGGCAAGCCCAGTTCATCAATGGTTGGGATTTTCAGCGGAATGACACGCAGCACCAGACTTACTTTGCCTTTTTGCAGGTAAGCATTGACCCGGAAGCGTCCCAAGTCCCGCACGGAGATGGCAAAGTTGCATTCCTTGTTGCGCTCGAACTCCATCGCGTGTTTGTCGCTCATGATGGCGCGTGCCATGGCCAGCGAGTGTTCACCCGCCAGGGGGGTCTGAGAAACCTTTGACATCTTTCCATCGACCTTGATTGCCGGGGGGAAATCACCCGTGATGAAAAGGTCGCTGCCATTTCGCCGCACTAACAAGTGCAGCAAATCAGATACGTATTTGTAGGCTTGGTCGCGCTCCATCTGCGATTAACCCCACTTCCCGCCCCAATGGGCTAACGGGCAATTTGCTTTTGACATCTTCGATTCCCCCTGCAAGGCGCATCTTGCGTGCGCTTATTGTTATTTGGCAAAAAAGTCAACTTCTTGGCTTGTGATGCTTGGAAAGGCCAGATTAGTATATCCACCACATGCTGCAGTTTAATTCGACCATGCATTGGCGGCAACACCCTGACAACTTGAAGTCAAGCCGAATTTTTTTGCGTTTTGTCCCGGCGAAACCAAGGCGCGTAGCACCCCCGGAGGGCGCCAACTCAAGTGTTCAGGAGTCTTTGAGAGTGGCCGACCATCGGTCGCCCCAACCTTTTTGCAGATCGCGGCGGTCGCGCTTGGTCGGGCGTCCACCTTCTATAGACAATGCCGGTTCAGGGCTCAGACGCCGGCGTTCAGCTTCAGTTTCTCTGAGTTTTTTACTCTCAGTTGTTTCTTCATAAAGTTGCTGAGCAATCGTTGCCGGGCCGCGTTGCTCACTGAGGGCCATCACAATGACGGTACGCGAAACCTTGGCTTGCAGCAGGATGATGCTGTCGCCAACTCTGATTTCCCGCGATGCTTTGACGTCCGCACCGTTAACCTGCACATGGCCCTTATGCACCTCTTCCGTGGCCAGCGAACGCGTTTTGTAGAAGCGCGCTGCCCACAGCCATTTGTCGATGCGAACCCCGTTCATGCTTAAGCTGATTTTTCAGGCGAAGGCAAAAGGTCCTCCAGTACTGGGACTTCTGGCGTCAAGACCGGACCGTGTCCGCTGAATCGGTCGAACACCACATACAGCACCGGCGTAATGAACAGGGTGATAGCCTGTGAAAAAACCAGCCCTCCGACCACGGCCAAGCCCAGTGGTTGGCGCAACTCAGCTCCAGCGCCGATGCCCAAGGCAATTGGGAGCGCCCCCATGAGTGCCGCCATCGTGGTCATCATGATGGGGCGAAAACGCATGATGCAGGCTTCACGAATAGCCTGCGGGGGCGTCATGCCATGGTGTCGTTGTGCATCCAGTGCAAAGTCAATCATCATGATGGCATTTTTTTTCACAATGCCAATCAGGAGCACGATGCCAATCGTGGCTATTAACGTCAAGTCCTGGCCGAACAGCATCAGCGTGGCCAAGGCTCCAACCGCCGCCGAGGGTAACCCGGCCAGAATCGTCAGCGGATGGATAAAGCTTTCATACAGTACTCCCAGCAGCACATAGATGACCAGCAATGCCGCAATGATGAGCACGGCTTGGCTGCCTTGAGAGCTCTTGAAAACTGCCGCGTCGCCGCCGTAGGTTGTGATGATGGAGACAGGGAGTTGGATGGCTTCGCGCGCTGCATCAATATGCGCTGTCGCATCGCCCAAGGCCGCACCGGGTGCCAGGTTGAAGGACACGGTAACTGCCTGCAACTGACCGACGTGGTTGATAGCTGTGGCACCCACAGACCGTTCCACCGTGGTGAAAGAGGACATCGGAACCAAGGCGCCTGTATTGGAACGTACAAAAATCGCATTCAAAGCCAACTCATCCTGCTTGGCCTCCGGCGCCAGTTCCATGATAACTTTGTAACTGTCGGTGGGCAGGTAAATGGTGGATACCTGGCGCTCACCAAAGGCGCTAAACAGAGAGGAACGGATAGCGTCCACTGAAATTCCCAGTGCATTGGCCCGGTCACGGTCGATTTTGAGTTGCGCTTGCAAGGCGCGCAATTGGGCATCGCTTGTGACATCGCGAAACAGCGGGTCGGCGCGCAGCTTGTCCTGCAACTTGGACGCCCATCCGTTGAGTTCATCGGCTTTGACGCTCTGCAAGATGTATTGAAACTGCGCCTTGCTTTGACGCCCGCCGAGTTGAAGATTCTGAACCGGGCGCATGAAGACGTTAATGCCGGCAACTTCGCGCAATTTCTTGCGCAGTCCCTCCACCACTTGTTTCATGGGTTTTCGTTCACTTTGGGGTTTCAGCGTAATGAACATCCGCCCGGTGTTTAGCGCGTTGTTGCCACCATTGAAGGAATTGACCGCGCTGACGTTTGCATCGGCACGAAATACGGCAGCAGCGCGCTCTTGCAAGCGCACCATGTCAGGAAAAGAAATGTCTTCAGAGGCTTCGGTTGATACCTGGATTTGACCGATATCCTCCTCTGGAAAAAACCCCTTGGGTATCGTCACAAACAGCCAAGCCGTCGCGGCAAAGGTGGTAGCTGCCAGCAGCATAGTCAGCTTGCGGTGGGACAGCGCCACGTCGAGCTGGCGTGTGTAGATGGCCAGGGTCCAGTCAAAACCGTATTCAAACTGCCTGACCAAAAAGCCTGGAGGCTTTTTGTGCGCTTCATCGGTCAAAAAGCGGCTGGCCAACATGGGCACCAGCGTCAATGACACAAATGCCGAGACGATGATGGATAAACCAACCACCACGGCAAATTCGTGGAACAAAAGCCCGATCACGCCGGGCATAAAAAAGATTGGAATAAAAACCGCGATTAACGATGAGGAAATCGAAATGATGGTGAACCCGACCTCGCGTGCACCCCGCAATGCCGCTTGAAAGGGATCTTCGCCGTTCTCAACGTGGCGAATGATGTTTTCCAGCACCACGATGGCATCGTCAACCACCAACCCCACAGCCAGTGTTAATCCGAGCAGGGAAATATTGTCCAGGCTGTATGACAAGCCCCAAAGCAGGGCGACGGCACCAACCAGCGATACCGGCAACGAAAGCGTCGG
>CAIQEX010000251.1 GCA_903870955.1 uncultured beta proteobacterium | reverse complement strand
CCCGGAGGACGGCATGCCCAAGGCCAAGTACCTGGCCTACCACCTGGAGCGCGCCCGGGCCGGCATTGCACTGACCATGACGGCCGGTTCGGCCACGGTCTCGCGCGACAGCCCACCGGTGTTCAACAACATCCTGGCCTACAAGGATGAGGTGGTGCCCTGGCTGAAGAACCTGACCGATGCCTGCCACGAACACGGCACGGCGGTGATGATTCAGTTGACGCACCTGGGGCGGCGCACCGGCTGGAACAAGGCCGATTGGTTGCCGGTGGTGTCGCCCTCGCACGAGCGCGAGGCGGCACACCGTTCGTTTCCGAAAAAGATGGAGACCTGGGACATTGATCGCATCAAGGGCGACTACGTGGCCGCTGCCCAGCGCATGCAGGCCGCAGGGATGGACGGCATCGAGTTGCAGGCCTATGGCCATTTGATGGACCAGTTCTGGTCGCCGCTCACCAACGGCCTGGGCGCGCCATATGGCGGCAGCATGGACAACCGGCTGCGCTTTACCTTTGAGGTGTTGCAAAGTATTCGCGATGCCGTGGGCCCGGACTTTATTGTCGGTGTGCGCTACACCGGCGACGAAGACCTGCCCGGCGGCCTGGGGCCACAGGAGGGGCTGGAGATTTCGAGGCGCCTGAAGGACAGTGGCCTGGTCGATTTCCTGAACGTGATTCGTGGCCACATCGACACCGATGCCGGGCTCACCGATGTGATTCCGGTGCAGGGCATGCGCAGTTCGCCGCACCTGGATTTTGCCGGTGAAATCCGCGCAGCCACAGGCTTCCCCACCTTCCACGCGGCCAAGATTCAGGACGTGACCACAGCGCGTTTTGCCATCGAATCGGGCAAGCTCGACATGGTGGGCATGACGCGCGCCCACATGGCCGACCCGCACATCGTGCGCAAGATGATTCAGGGCCGCGAGGACACGATTCGCCCCTGTGTCGGTGCCAACTTTTGCCTGGACCGCATCTACCAGGGCGGCGAGGCCTATTGCCTGCACAACCCGGCCACCGGGCGCGAACTCACCATGCCGCATGTCATCCCCAAGACCACCACGCCGCGCAAGGTGCTGGTGGTGGGCGCTGGCCCTGCCGGAGTGGAAGCGGCGCGCGTTGCCTCCGAGCGCGGCCACAGCGTGGTGGTGCTGGAGGCGGCCAACAAGCCTGGCGGGCAGATCCGGTTGACGGCACAAAGCCATCGCCGCCGCGAGATGATCAGCATCGTCGACTGGCGTGTGGCGCGCTGCGAAGAGCAGGGCGTGCGCTTCATTTACAACACCCTGGCCGACAGCACGCGTGTTCTGGCTGAGAGGCCGGATGTGGTCATCATCGCCACCGGTGGGCTGCCGCATACCGAGGTTTTGGCTAGTGGCAATGAATGGGTCGATAGCACCTGGGACATCATCAGCGGTGCCGTCAAGCCGGGCAAGAATGTGCTGCTGTTTGACGATGCCGGTGACCACGCCGCACTGCAGGCCGCCGAGGTGATCGGCGCCAGCGGCGCGCATCTGGAAGTCATGACGCCGGACCGCAGCTTCGCGCCCGAGGTGATGGCCATGAACCTGGTGCCCTATATGCGCAGCCTGCAAAAGCTGGACGTCACCTTCACTGTCACCTACCGGCTGATGTCGGTGGAGCGCGGTGCGAGTGGGCTGATCGCCCACGTCGGCAGCGACTATGGCGGCGTGCACCAGCAACGCGTGGTGGACCAGGTCATCATCAACCACGGCACGCGTCCGCTCGATGAGTTGTATCTGGAACTCAAGGCCGATTCACTCAACGGCGGCGCAGTCGATTACGACGCGCTGATCGCTGGTCGCCCACAACCACACAGCACGTCGGTGGGGCAGGGCTACCAGTTGTTCCGCATCGGTGACGCAGTTTCTGCACGCAACACGCACGCAGCGATTTACGACGCGCTGCGGTTGGTGAAGGACTTGTAGCGTGGTCGCGCAGCGCAGCGATGTTCCTGTTGCCATGGGCGTTTTGGGCGTGGGCGCATTGGCCAGTGCGCTGGTGCTGGCCTTGCACCGGGCCTGGCCGGAGATGGCGTTTCATTTATCGCCGCGCAATGCAACAGCCGTCGCGACTCTGCAGACCCAAGTGCCAGCGGTGCAGCAGCACAGCAATCAATCCGTGGCAGATGCCTGCCAAATGCTCATCATCGGCGTGCGTCCGGCACAGCTGCAGGCATTGGCCGACGCGGTGCAGTTCAGGGCCCAGCATCACCTGATGGTGCTCAGTGCCGGAACGCCTCAGGCCGATTTGCAACGCCTGTGTGCCCCGGCCCGCGTCACCCGCCTCATGACCGGTCTGGCGGTGTCTGAAGGCCGCAGCGCCATCAGTTGCTTCCCGCCGGATGCCCAGGTAGAGGCGCTGTGGCAACCGGCCTGCGCAGCGGTGATTGCATTTGAAAAAGAGGCACAGTTCGAAGCCTCGGTGCTCGCAGTTTGTGCCAACGCCTGGTGGTTGGACCAACTGGCGGTGATGAGCCAATGGCTGGTCAACAACACCGGCATGGCACCCGCGCAAGCGCAGACTTTGCTGGCCGCAAACATGGCCGATGTAGCGCAGATGCTGACCCTGGACCCGAACAAGTCACCCGCAGAGATCGCCCGTTTTATCGGCAGCCCAGGCACCTTTACCGGCGCGGGGCTGGACCACCTGCAATCTGCAAAAGCGCACCAGCCGTGGCTGGACGCGCTGGCTTTGGTAGGTGATCGGATGGTGCAGGGGGGTGTGCAAGAAAAATCACGGGGCAATGAGAAGAGTTAGAAAAAAAGTTAGAAAGAATTTGGAAGTGGGAGCGAGAGATTTCCAGTGCTTGCGGCCGCTTAAGGACTGCAGGCGGCGAAGTGTCTTCTGAGAGCAACCCTCGCCAAAATTTGCGATGCACCGCGACGCCGGTTAGTCTATGGCCATGCGCAAACAGCACTCACTCTCCACCAAACTGGTCAGCATTGGCGCCGTGCTGCTGGTCGTGGCCCTGCTTTCCATCGGGCTGACGCTCTGGGTTACCTGGCAACTCGAAGGGGGTGCTGCGGCGGTCAACGAAGCAGGGCGCATGCGCATGCAGATGTGGCGGCTCAACAGCACGGCGCAATCCAAACATTCCGAGAAAGTCGTGGCGGACCTGGTCAACGAGTTCAGCGGCAGCCTGGCGCTTCTCCGGTCTGGTGATCCGGGTCGGCCCCTCTTTATGCCGATGAACGATGAGGTAGAGGCCCGGTTTCGTAACGTTCAGGCGCACTGGTCAAGCAACAAGGGCATCTGGCTGGAAAGTGCCTCGCCCGACATCGATCAGGCATTGATGGCCACCTCCGAGACGGTGGCCGCCGTGGACGGTTTGGTGACGGCCATTGAGCAGCAGCTTTCCCGGCTCACCGCGATTCTCAATTTGTTCCAGTTCGTCATGATGGCGTTGGCCATTGGTGGTGCGGTGGTCATGCTGTTCACGGGTTACCAGTACGTCATCAACCCGCTGGGCAATTTGCAGCAGGCCCTGCACAGTATTCAGACGGGGAATTTCACAACCCGCATTCCAGTCGATACGGATGACGAGTTTGGCCAGGTGGCCACCGGCTTCAATGGCATGGCATCCGAGCTACAAGGCTTGTACGAGGGTCTGGAAGATCAGGTCAAGGTCAAGACCCAACATATCGAGGCACAGCGTGCACGCCTTGAATCCCTGTACGAAATCAGCGCGTTTTCAGCCAGTGCCGCAAGCATTGAAGATTTGTCGCGTGGCTTTGCCAGGCGCGTGCGCGCGGCGGTGGGCGCGGACGCCGCCGTGGTGCGTTGGTCCGATGATGCCAATCACCGTTACCTCATGCTGGCATCGGACTGTTTTCCGCAGGATATGCTGGATTCGGAGCGCAGCATGCTGGCCGGTGTCTGTGCCTGTGGCAGCCTGAAAACGGATGCGAAAACCCGAGTCATCCCCATCATCGAGCATGAAGAGTCACCCGTGCGGGCTTGCGCCCGTGCCGGTTTTGTGAATGTGGTTAGCGTGCCGGTTCGGTTGCAACGACGCTTGCTAGGCGAGATCGATCTGTTCTTTCGCACGGATGTGCAACTCAGCCCGGAGGAGACGGATCTGCTGGACGCATTGGCCAGCCACCTGGCCAATGGTTTGGAGAGTTTGCGGGCGGCGGCACTGGAGCGCGAGGCAGCCGTTGGTGAAGAGCGTGCGCTATTGGCGCGTGAGTTGCACGACTCGATTGCCCAGTCCCTGTCATTCCTCAAAATCCAGGTCCAGCTTCTGCGCAATGCTTCGCGCAATGCGCAGCCCGAAAATGTGCAAAACGCGCTGGATGAACTGG
>CAIQEX010000250.1 GCA_903870955.1 uncultured beta proteobacterium | reverse complement strand
CCTTGACCGCAAATGCCCACGTATTTGCCCTGGCGCCTGCAAGCAGAAATGGCCATGCTGATCAGCGCCTTGACGGCTTCGTCGCGCTCATCAAAGTCCGCTGCCAGTACTTCCAGGCCGGAATCGCGGTCCAGGCCCAACGTGAGCTGCGTCAGATCGTTAGAACCAATGGAAAAGCCATCGAAGTACTGCAAAAACTGGTCGGCCAGAATCGCATTGCTGGGAATTTCGCACATCATGATGAGCTTGAGCTCATTTTCTCCGCGGCGCAGTCCGTGCTTGGCCATCAATTCAGTGAATTTGCGTGCCTGCTCCAAGGTCCGGACAAAAGGCACCATCACCTGCACGTTGTTCAAGCCCATGTCATTGCGCACG
Source organism: uncultured beta proteobacterium (assembly GCA_903870955.1). Lineage (GTDB taxonomy): Bacteria > Pseudomonadota > Gammaproteobacteria > Burkholderiales > Burkholderiaceae_C > Allorhodoferax. Next base: position 3,750 of record CAIQEX010000250.1, on the reverse strand, counting down.
CGCTTCAAAGCCTCGCACTCCATGGCGAAGGCTTCACCAAACTCAGCCGACACGTAGCGGGCCGCACCGCGGAAGCCCAGCATGGGGTTTTCTTCTTCGGGTTCGTAACGGCTACCACCGATGAGTTTGCGGTACTCGTTGCTCTTGAAATCCGACAGGCGAACAATGACCGGCTTAGGCCAGAACGCCGCCGCAATGGTGGCCACCCCTTCGGCCACACGGTCGACATAAAAGGCCTTCGGCGACGCATGGCCTCGCGCCACCGATTCCACGGCTTTCTTCAAATCTGCGTCCACATTGGGGTAGTCCAGAATCGCCTTGGGATGCACACCGATGTTGTTGTTGATGATGAATTCCAACCGAGCCAAACCCACGCCTTGGTTGGGCAATTGGCAGAAATCAAAAGCTAATTGGGGATTGCCCACGTTCATCATGATCTTGACGTCGATTTCAGGCATGACACCGCGCTGAACTTCTGACACCTCGGTCTCCAGCAGGCCGTCGTAAACAAAACCGGTATCTCCCTCGGCGCAACTCACCGTCACGAGCATGCCGTCGCGCAGCTTCTCGGTGGCATGGCCACAACCCACAACAGCCGGTATGCCCAATTCGCGCGCAATGATGGCAGCGTGGCAGGTACGACCTCCCCGGTTGGTCACGATGGCTGAGGCGCGTTTCATCACCGGCTCCCAGTTAGGATCTGTCATGTCGGTTACCAGGATATCGCCCGCCTGAACCTGGTCCATATCGGAAATGCTGTGCACGATACGAACCGGACCGGTACCAATCTTCTGACCGATGGCACGGCCTTCGACCAGCACTGCGCCCTTGCCCTTGAGTTTGTAGCGGTGCTCTACTTTGTCGGCGGATTGGCTTTTCACCGTTTCAGGCCGTGCCTGCAAGATGTAGAGTTGCCCGTCGGTGCCGTCTTTACCCCATTCGATGTCCATCGGACGACCATAGTGCTCTTCGATCACCAGTGCGTAACGCGCCAATTGCTCCACATCGGCATCGGTCAGCGAATAGCGATTGCGCATCTCGGTGGGGACATCGGTGGTCTTGACCAGTTTGCCGCCGGCCGCCTTTTCCTCGGCCGTCGTGAACTCCATCTGCAGCAATTTGGAGCCCAGATTGCGTCGAATCACGGCGCGCTTGCCCGCCTTGAGCATCGGCTTATGTACATAGAACTCGTCAGGATTAACCGCGCCCTGCACCACCGTTTCACCCAGACCGTAGCTGGACGTAATGAATACCACATCCGAGAAACCGGATTCGGTATCAATGGTGAACATGACTCCGGCTGCGCCCAGGTCGGAACGCACCATGCGCTGGATCCCCGCGCTCAGAGCCACTACATCATGTGCGAAGCCTTTATGCACGCGGTAGCTGATAGCGCGGTCGTTGTAGAGAGAGGCAAAAACTTCGCGAATTTTGTGCAGGATGTCTTCAATCCCGACCACATTCAAAAAGGTTTCCTGTTGACCCGCAAACGAGGCGTCGGGCAAGTCCTCCGCAGTTGCAGACGAGCGCACTGCAAAAGAAGCTTTGTCATTGCCCGCGCTGAGCACAGCAAAGGATTCACGAATGCCCTTTTCCAGTTCCGGGGGAAAGGGTTGCACTTCCAGCATGCCACGGATTTCCGCTCCTGCCACGGCCAGGGCTCGCACATCCTCGGTATCCAGGGTCGCAAGGCGACGGCTTATCCGCCCAGCCAGATCGTCATGCTTCAGAAACTCGCGGAACGCATGGGCGGTTGTGGCAAAGCCGGTAGGCACCTTTACGCCCTGTGGCAGTTGGGAAATCATTTCGCCCAAACTGGCATTTTTGCCGCCGACTGATTCCACATCAGTCATGCGCAAATGCTCGAATGGGACAACCAGATCGGTTGGGTTAAATAGACTCGACATAGCAATGCTCCAGAAGTTAAAACCGGCCAGCAGGCACTTTTTGCAGCACGCGCCCATGTTGTTGGTGTTGTGGTGGCGCGGGGCGCAAGCAAAATGCGCTAAATTGCACGCATTGTAGGACGCTGCTCCTGCGACCTCTTCCATTCAAAATCCATATCCCGAACACCATGCCCCAACGCACCGTATTCTTTGTCTCTGACGGCACCGGTATTACCGCCGAAACGTTTGGCAATGCCATCCTGGCTCAGTTCGAGAGCAAGGCCCACCATGTGCGACTGCCCTTCATAGACACCGTGGACAAGGCGCACCAGGCCATCCGGCAAATCAACCACGCGGCCGAAATCGATGGCAGCCGCCCCATCGTCTTCACGACGCTGGTGAACATGGAAATTCTCAAGGTCATCGAGGAACAGTGCCATGGCATGCTGCTCGATATGTTTGGCACATTTGTGCATCCGCTCGAACAGGAGTTCGGCATCAAATCCAACCATCGGGTGGGGCGCTACAGCGATGCCAGCAAGAGCAAGGAGTACAACAACCGCATTGAGGCCATCAACTTCTCGTTGGCGCACGACGATGGGCAACTCAATCGCGACCTCGAACAGTCGGACGTGATTCTGGTGGGCGTCAGTCGCAGTGGCAAGACGCCCACATCCCTGTACCTCGCCATGCAATATGGGTTGAAGGCATCCAACTACCCGTTGATACCGGAAGACTTCGACCGCAGGCAACTACCGCCCGCCCTGATACCGCACAAAGGAAAGCTTTTCGGTCTGACAATTCAGCCTGAAAGACTGAGTGAGATTCGACAGGAGCGCCGCCCGAACTCGCGCTACGCCTCGCTGGAAAACTGCCGCATGGAAGTCAACGAAGCGGAGGCAATGATGCGCCGGGCGGGCATTCGATCACTGTCGACGACCACCAAGTCCATCGAAGAAATCGCCACAACCATCCTGCAGGAAATACATCCCGGTCGGTTGGCGTATTGATTTCCCGATTTAGGAAACCTCGAGATATTGCGGGAGCAATGGTCGTTTAGAGCCCGATTGCGGCGATACCGGCCTTAGCGATTTGTGCGTCTTCAGTCGATTTGACACCACTGACACCCACGGCACCCAGGCATTGGCCGTCTTTCATGATGGGTACACCGCCTTCAAGCATGCCCTCAAGGCCGGGCGCGCTCAAAAACGAAACCCGACCACCGTTAATGATGTCTTCGTAAACCTTACTTTCGCGACGTCCAAGGGCGGCCGTCCTGGCCTTACCCGGCGCAATGTGGGCCGAAATTGGGGCAGCACCATCCAGACGCTGAAAAGATAGCAAATGGCCACCATCGTCCACGATGCAGATACTGACTGGCCAGTTATTCTTGATTGCCTCTGCTTCTGCTGCGGCAGCAATCAGTTTGACGTCTGCGGATTCGAGTGTAAATTTGGTTTTCATGGCAGTGTGCAATTTCAAAAAGGCCTAGCATACGGCACCTGTTGGCCACCATTACCCGCTTGGAGCGCACAGCAGCCCCACAAATAATCGGTGCAATACAGCACATTGTGAAAGGGAGCCACTTGATACCGCCTAAAATTGCCCCACCTACGGTGCAGGACTTTTTTCCAGGAGATTACCTATGACAGATCGCTTTACAACGCTGGGCACCAGCTTTGGCTATGCCATTTCTACCGAGCAGCGCAACAAAGTGCTGCGCAATACCTACTGGCTTTTGGCCCTCAGCCTGATTCCTACGGTGCTGGGCGCTTGGGTCGGCGTGGCTTCAGGCATTGGGCAAGTATTTCGGGGTGGTTTTGGCATGATTTTGTTCATGGCCATTGCCTTTGGTCTGATTTAT
>CAIQEX010000249.1 GCA_903870955.1 uncultured beta proteobacterium | reverse complement strand
GCCGGCCGTGGTAGCCCTTTTCGCAGACCCGCGCCTCGTACCAGGTGGGCATGCCCTGGATGTTGCTGGGGAAGATGTTGCGCGGGCTCACCGGCACGCCCATGCGCATCACGGCCTTGGCAAACAACTCGTTGGCCGAGGCCGAACCCGAGCCGTTGACGTTGGCAAACTTGATGACGAAATCGTTGACTGCTGTGATGCGCTTCATGATGTTTGTACCCCTACGCTGGCCGTAGCGCGCACGTCACGGGCGCGTGGCCCGGCCTGCGTGGTCGAAAAAAGGAATTTCTGCATGTCCCAGGCACCCGTCGGGCAGCGCTCGGCACACAGGCCGCAGTGCAGGCACACGTCTTCATCTTTCACCATGACATGGCCTGTTTTGAGCTCGCCCGAAACATAGAGTGCCTGCTCGGCGTTGGTGGCGGGCGCCTTCAAGCGGGCGCGTAGATCGGCTTCTTCACCAACACCGGTGAACGTGATGCAGTCCATCGGGCAGATGTCCACGCACGCGTCGCACTCGATGCAGGTATCGCGGTTAAACACCGTCTGCACGTCGCAGTTCAGGCAGCGGCTGGATTCCTTGAATGCAGTCGCTGCGTCAAAGCCCAGTTCCACTTCCACCTTGATGCTGGCCAAGGCAATTTCGGCCTGTGCCCATGGCACCTTGAAACGCGTGTCGTTGGACACGTCGTTGCGGTAGCTCCACTCGTGAATACCCATCTTCTGGGACATCAAATTCACCGTGGCCGCCGGGCGCTTGCCGACAATCTCACCGTGCAGAAAACGGTCGATGGATACCGCCGCTTCATGTCCATGGGCTACGGCCGTAATGATGTTTTTGGGGCCGTAGGCGGCATCGCCACCAAAGAAGACCTTGGGTCGTGTGCTCTGGAAGGTGCCATCCCCCAGCTTGGGCAGGCCCCATTTGTCGAACTCGATGCCGCATTCGGCCTCAATCCAGGGGAAGGCGTTTTCCTGGCCCACGGCCACCAGCACGGTGTCGCAGGGCACGCGCACTTCGGGTTCACCGGTAGGCACCAGGGAGCGCCTGCCTTTTGCGTCGTACTCGGCTTTGACAATCTCGAAGCGCATGGCCGTGAGCTTGCCGCCTTCGTGTTCGAAGGCCACGGGCACGTGGAAGTTGAGGATCGGGATGCCTTCGTGCACGGCATCTTCCTTTTCCCAGGGAGACGCCTTCATTTCCTCGTAGCCGCTGCGGACGATGACCTTCACATCCTTACCGCCGAGGCGTTTGGCCGAGCGGCAGCAATCCATGGCGGTGTTGCCACCGCCGAGCACGATGACGCGCTTGCCGACCGAGGTAATGTGGCCAAAGGAAACCGAAGCCAGCCAGTCAATGCCGATATGGATGTCGGCGGCGGCTTCCGCGCGACCGGGGATTTGCAGGTCGCGTCCGCGGGGAGCGCCGCAGCCGACGAATATTGCGTCATAGCCTTCGCCCAAGAGCGCCTGCATGGATTCCACGCGCTGACCGCTTTTGAACTCCACACCCATGTTCAGGATGTAGCCGGTCTCCTCATCGATTACCGATTCGGGCAGGCGGAAACGCGGAATTTGCGAGCGGATAAAACCACCCGCCTTGGCCTCGCCTTCAAAGATGGTGACGGCATAGCCCTGTGGCGCCAAATCTCTGGCCACGGTGAGTGATGAGGGGCCGGCACCGATGCAGGCGACCTTTTTACCGTTGGGTGCGGCGATGGCGGGCATGCGCCCGCTGACGTCCACCTTGTTGTCGGCGGCCACGCGCTTGAGGCGGCAAATTGCGACCGGTTCAGGCTTCTCGCCATTGTTCTCTTCGACCCTGGAGCGTCGACACGCGGGCTCGCAGGGGCGGTCGCAGGTGCGACCCAGAACGCCCGGAAATACGTTGGACACCCAATTGACCATGTAGGCGTCGTCATAGCGACCCTGGCCGATCAGGCGTATGTATTCGGGAACGGGGGTGTGGGCCGGGCAGGCCCATTGGCAATCTACGACCTTGTGGAAGTAGGCCGGATCATTGACGTTGGTTGCTTGCAAAGTTGTCTCCTTGCTCCGCAGGCCTGTGCGCTCCAGACCGCCACGGGGAAGAATCAGTCTAACGCAGGGCCATGGCGAGGCCTATGGGTTGCGCCCATGATTTGCAACCTATTTGACTTTTGTCAAAAGCACAGGTGATTGCATCTTCACGTGTCCGCAGTTTCAAAACATGATATTGCCTTGATTGCGGTGAGTGGAATAGAAATCGAAGCAGCACCGTTTTTTATATATCAGCAGATTTTTTTTTGGAGAGTCTCATGGCGATATCAATACCCACCGCGCAATTCAAGGCCCTGGATGCCTGCCATTTGCAAATTCAGGAGCATTTGGCCGAACTTGAGCGCATGGCCAAACACATGGAGTCGGAAGGCTTGAATGCAGCGGACCGCAAACTGGCCGGCGAAATCGAGGCATTCTTTTCAACCACCTCGCGCGATCACCACCAGCAGGAAGAAAAACATGTGTTCCCGCCTTTGCTATTGGGTGGCACAGACGCCATGAAAGCTGCGGTCTACAGCCTGCAGCAGGACCACGGTTTTATTGAAGAAAACTGGCTCGAACTGGGTCCCCAACTGCGCGCGATTGCCGAGGGCAGCGACTGGTTTTATTCGGCAGAGTTTCAGCACAACGTGGAGTTGTTTTTGGAACTCATGAACGGCCATATCGCGCTGGAAGAATCCATGATTTACCCGGAATCCAAGATGATGTGGGCCGAAGCGGTGGCCCGGCGCATCCCGCGCACGGTGCAAAAGGGTGCCTGATTTCGGCGTTTGAGATTTCGCACCAACCAGCCAGCCCGCCAGCATGCTGCGTACCGACTCGATGGGAGTCGGAATTCAAGGTTGCTTTAATTTCTTGTAGAGGGTCTGGCGGCTGATGCCGAGGGCGCGCGCGGCCTGCGAGACGTTGCCACCATGGGCCTGGAGCACCTGCTTTACCAGCAGCCGGGCGTGCTGCTCCAGGTTGTCTGGTGCGCGGTTGACTGCTGCATTTGAAGCGGGCTTGGTGTTCTGGTTTTCTGCGCGGTTGGTTTCTGGCGCAGTCGTTGCCAGGAGGTCTTCGGCCATGTCATCCGGCAAGTGCGCCCAATCGATGCAACGCTCGTGGTTGGCCAGCATGGCACTGGCGGTGCGCAACACGCTGGACAGTTGGCGCAGGTTGCCGGGCCAGTGGTAGCGCAGCATCTTTTCCAGCACTTCGTCGGCCAGCTCCACCGAGCCTGCCGGGTTGACCTCGCGCAACATGTTTGAAGCCAGAGTCGCCAGGTCACTGCGTTCTCGCAGGGGAGGGAGCCGCAACATCAAGCCATTGATGCGGTAGAACAGATCGTCGCGGAAGGCCCCTGCATCGGACGCGGCGCGCAGTGGCCTGTGCGTGGCACACACCAGCGCAAAGTCCACTTCCACACTGGCGCCGCCGCCCAAGGGCGACACGCTGCGCTCCTGAAGCACGCGCAACAACCGGGTCTGTAGCGCAAGCGGCATGTCGCCAATCTCATCCAGAAACAACGTGCCACCATGGGCTTGGCGCAACAGCCCCGGGTTGCCTTGCGCACGTGCGCCCGTAAAAGCACCGGCGGCGTAGCCGAACAATTCCGCCTCGATCAGATTCTCTGGAATGGCTGCGCAGTTGATGGCGATAAACGGGCCACTGCTGCGCTGGCTACTGTCATGGATTGCGCGGGTAAAGAACTCTTTGCCCACACCCGACTCGCCTTCTATCAAGATGGGAATGGGCTTGTTCAGCACACGCCGCGCTTTGTCGGCGGCGCTGCGCCATTGCGCGTCACCCGTGTCCAGACGCGTCAATGCATCCTGCAACGCCGGTATGGTTTCAATGGTGGCAATGTGCGACCCAAGCGGCGCCACCGATTCGCCCAACTGCGCACGGGCAAACACCCTGTGACCACTACGCAGTCGAATCGATAGCGGCGTTTGTGGTCCGCGCCGATGGGCCGACAACAGGTCTTCCAGGCGCACGTCCACCAGGCTGCTCCAACGGGTGTGTGCGAGTTCGGATGGCCGGAGTTGCAGCATGGCCAGTCCCGCACGGTTAGCACCGACCACCAGGCCCGCGTCAGACACCACCAAAATACCTTCCGCCACCGAGCCTATGCCTTCGACTTGCGCATGCAAATGCACCCGCAACAGGCGCTTGCATTCCGATAGCAACAACTGGTTCTCAATCATGCGTGCGGCCGTGTCGACCAAGGCCAGCGTGTGGGGGTGTCCTTCCCGCACATCGCCCGACACATCCAGAATGCCCGTCAGCTGGCCGCTGAACGAAACGATGGGCGCTGCGGCACAGGTCAAAAACGCGTGTCGTTGAAGGAAGTGCTCGGTGCCATGCACTGCCACGCGCATGTTCTCCGCCAAAGCGGTGCCAATGGCGTTGGTGCCGCGGTGTTGTTCTTGCCAGGAGGCCCCGTTGCTTAGCGCGATCCGCTCGGCTCTCTCTAGAAAAGGTGCGTCACCCAGGGTGTGAATCAAGGTGCCTTGGCGATCCGCCAGTACCACCACATTTCGACTGTGGCGTACCTGTTCAAACAGGTACTCCATGACCGGGCGGGCATGTGCCAACAACGGTTGGTTTAGTTCCAGCGTTTGGCGCAATTCCGCGGAACTTTTGTGGCTATCCGTCGGGGTCGGTTGATCAGGCCGAAGGCCTGCTGTCACGCTGCGCTTCCAGGATCGTGCAAGCGCAGTCGGCAAACCGTCTGAGGGCAGATGGCCGTGTTCTAAAAGATGCTTGCGCGCTTCTGCGGGACTCACGTTGCTGGGTATTTCTTGCGGCAAAAACACACCCTTCAGGGTGAGGGGATGCTTGCCATGCGTGGCGCATGCTAACCGTGGAGAAAAGCCTTGACGATATGAAGCGTATTGCATAGACACGCGATGGAACACCTGTCCAGTAGTTGGACAGGTGTGCCGTTGTGTGACGCTCCACACCCTGCGCCGAGCCTGTGACGCAAAGGCCAGGGCTGGAAAAAGTTCAATGAAATCATAGCTCTCTGCGCTTGGCACGCCGTGGCACGCGACTTGATAACAAAGGAGCACCCGCAAGGGAAAGTTCTAACCTTATCTTTATTCTGGAGACAACCATGATCTACGCGTTCCCCGGCGCTGCCGGTGCCACGATTGCCTACAAGGCGCAATACAACAACTTCATCGGCGGCAAGTTTGTGGCCCCGGTCAAGGGCCAGTATTTTGATGTCATCACACCGATCACCGGCAAGGTCTACACCCAGGCCGCACGCTCCACTGCCGAAGACATTGAACTGGCTCTGGACGCAGCCCACGCCGCTGCTGACGCATGGGGCAAGACCGATGCCGCTACCCGCGCCAACCTGCTGCTCAAGATTGTGGACCGCATTGAAGCCAACCTGGAGTTGCTGGCCTACGCCGAGTCGGTCGACAACGGCAAGGCCATTCGCGAAACCCTGAACGCCGACATTCCGCTGACCGTTGACCACTTCCGCTACTTCGCCGGTTGCCTGCGCGCGCAGGAAGGTGCTTTGTCCAACATCGATGAAAACACGGTGGCGTACCACTTCCAGGAACCCCTGGGCGTGGTCGGTCAGATCATCCCCTGGAACTTCCCCATCCTGATGGCCGCCTGGAAATTGGCTCCCGCCATTGGTGCCGGCAACTGCGTGGTCCTGAAGCCCGCAGAGTCCACACCCATCTCCATCCTGATCCTGGCCGAACTGATTGCCGACATCCTGCCTGCAGGTGTGTTGAACATCGTCAACGGCTATGGCCGCGAAGCCGGTATGCCTCTGGCCACCAGCAAGCGCATTGCCAAGATCGCCTTCACCGGTTCCACCACCACAGGCCGCGTGATTGCCCAGGCCGCTGCCAACAACCTGATTCCCGCTACGCTGGAACTCGGTGGCAAGAGCCCCAACATCTTCTTTGCCGACATCATGGACAAAGACGACGGCTTCCTGGACAAAGCCATTGAAGGTCTGGTGCTGTTTGCCTTTAACCAGGGCGAAGTTTGCACCTGCCCCTCGCGCGCACTGATTCAAGAATCCATCTATGACAAGTTCATGGAGCGCGTGCTGAAGCGCGTGGCAGCCATCAAGCACCAGAACCCGCTGGACACCGACAGCATGATGGGCGCACAGG
>CAIQEX010000248.1 GCA_903870955.1 uncultured beta proteobacterium | reverse complement strand
CCAGGTTCCTGCATATTCCCCGCTGCCCGCGCAGCGCGCGCAGGCGTCGGGCTCCATTCCGTTGAGCCGTTTAACGCAGCCAAAGGCGGCTTCGAAAAGGCTCAACTGCACCGTGCGTTGAACCAGGGCTTCTCGGGTTGCCACGGATTCGCGGGTGTTGGGCTGGAAGCCTTTTTTCCAGTCAAATTCGGTAAAAAAAGGGGTCGACCGACGCGCTTGGGAGGAAGGGTTGGTCCGGGGTGTGGTTGCAGAAGTGGTTGCTTGTAGGTGCAGATCCAAATGGCGGCAAACCAGTGAATAGGCCACGTTGATGACTTTCATGCGGGCACCGGCCTGCGGGCTGGCATTGATATCCGGATGCCACTGCATGGCCAAGGTTCTATAGGCTGATTTGGCATCGGCCGGGCTGGTCTGCAGACTCAATCCGAGTTCTGAAAAGGCTTGCTTGACGTCCATAGCGAAGATTTCCTTTTGGAGCCTTCGATGAGGCCCGTTCTTGTTATTGGGAAAAGGAATGCTAGGGGAAGTGCCACCAAACATGTGTGCCTGAATGTTCAAGCCGTGACATTTGGTGTCCAAAAAAATAGCCGGCTGTCTGCGCGCGAACGCCCCAGCCAGCGACCGTCAACAGAGGGACGGTGGTGCCCGACTACTCGGACTTATTCAGTTCGCCGCGCTGACGTTGGTAGTCCTCGTAGCTCTGCTTGATCTGGGCTCGGCAGCGCTGGAGTTCCTGCAGATCCGTTTGCTTGTCGCACTGCGCGCGCTGCATTTCCTGAGCCGAAAAATAGGCCATTTTGGTAGTGCACGCAGTGGCACATAGGCCGGCAAAAACAAGACTAAGAAGCGACCTGCAACGCATAAAACGTCCCTGGATTGATCAAAAAAATAGGGCGCAGATGGCGACACCTCAACCCGGCTCCACCACCTTCACCAACTGACCCGGTTTCGGTTCACCGCCGCCATAAAAACCATTCACCAGACGCAACTGCGACTCGGCGTTGGACAGCGCTGAGCGTTTGGCAAGTTCAGCGAAGCCACCCTTGGGATAGGGCTGTAGTTTGATAACCCAGGGCTTGGCAGCGGCCTTGTCCTGCGCATTCATAGGGCGAAAGCTGGTTTCTGCTTCACGCAAGCTAGCGCGGTTGGCCTGCAACGTTGCAGCGTCTTTGGCGGCTTGCTGCAAAGCGTAAAACTTGCCATCAGGGCCATTGACCAAGGTGAACTCCAGCGACTGCGTCTTGCCCTGTGCGTCCAGGCGGGCACCGCTAAAACGCGTGGCTTGCAGGCCATTCAGCGTAGTGACCTCGGTTTTGCCTTGTGTCGGTTTGAAGCCATTCTTGATGACCTCCGCGTGCGTCTTGCCGGCACTGGGTGGCACGGGTTTGAGTATCAGTGCGGCATCACTTGCGGCGTTCAACAGCGTGAGCTGCTCAGCCGCATTTTGCAGGTGCCAACCGACGGGCGCGGTCAAGGCGATGCCCAATGCGCCATGGTAAAAATTACGCCCGCGCACCAGGCCTTGCTCGGCACTTTCGCCAAAGGCAAGCCCCTGAACAAGTTTGAGATAGCGCTCGTGTCCGTCATCGACATACTGGGTGCTCTTGCCGTACTGGGCAGCCTTTTCTTTAATCTGCGCAAGACGCTGGTCGTTGGAAGGGTGCGATGCCAACCAACCGCCGCCGGTGGGCGCAGGCTTGCCCTCGGCCTTGGCCTGATCGGCAGCAAAGCGCTCCTGGTTTTTCAACACGGTGATCACATCCACCATGTTTTGCGGGTCGTAATGGTTGCGCGCCAGGTACTCGGCACCCAAACCGTCGGCCTGTAACTCCTGCTCGCGCCCATAGGAGGCGATATATCCCGCCGCCACGGTTTGCGACACCTGACCAGCCAGTTGCCCGGCGCCGGAATAGCCTTGGCTCTCCAGTACCGCCCCCAGAATATTGGCGGCAAACACCCCGAGACCGGCGTGCTGCTGACTGGTGGCGCGCTGGGCGCCATGGCGGGCCGTGACGTGGCCGATTTCGTGGCCCATGACGCCTGCCAGGTCGGCCTCGCTTTCCATGTAGGCCATGATGCCGCGCGTGACATAGACATAACCACCGGGCAAGGCGAAGGCGTTGATCTCGGGGCTGTCCAGCACCGTAAAGTGCCATTGCAAGTTCGTCCGATGCGACTGCGCTGCCAGGCGTTGGCCCAGCGCGTTGACATAGTCCTGCACCGGCTTGTTGTCGTAAACACTGTATTCCGTGAGCACCTGCTGGTGAGCCTTGGCCCCTTCGGCCACTTCCTGTTCCTCACTCATGGCCGACATCTCGGTCTCGCCGGTGACCGGATTCACCACGGCAGTTCCACAGGCACACAGAATTGCCAGCAACAGTGCTGACGGTAGCCAATTCAAACGCATAAATACCTCTCTTGGGGAGTTACATCAATCCAACCATTTTAAGGAAGGTCGGCAGTCGAAATAGAACCTGAAATGTTAGAAGCTGAAACCGGCCCCTTGGCGTAGGCCGCCTGCTCGGCCACAAAACCCTGAAAGGCCTTGAGCAGCGGGACATAGGTGGCATCGTCACCCTGCAACTGCGCCAGCGCCGCACACGTGGCCTCCAGGGTCGAAAGCTGCCCCGGCTTGTGGGCCTTGCGAATCGTATAGCCGGAAATCCATGTTGCATCCAGCGAAAGGCGAGGCAGCGTCTGCAGCCAGGGGTTCAGATGCAGCATCTTGCGGCTCTTACGCCAGGTGGCGTCCAGCACCACCAGACGCACCTGCGATGGCTCGGCAAGTTGCGCTGGATTCAACGCCTCAGGTTTTGCGTGTCCCGCATCATCTGCGGGCGGGTACAGCAAGACGCTGGTTTTGGCTGGCTTCAGGATTGCATGCAAGACCGCGTCATCAAAGACTTCGCCTACCAAAATGCGGCTGTTCTGCAGACTCATGTGCAACAGACCGGCACTGTTCTTGGCGTGGTGCACTTCCAGCGGGTGCTGCAGGATGATTACTTCTGTGTCTTGCGCAATTGGCCTGACCCAATGGCAAATGCAGGTGCTTCGAGGGCGGGTGCACACAGGGCAATGAATGCGCCGGTTGGTAGGGGTCAACACCATGGCATCGATAATAGCTGCATGAACGAAACCTCCCCCTCCGCGCCCCTTGAATCCACCTCGGGCGCCAACGACTTCGCCAAACTGGCCCTCTCAAGTGCCATGCTGGCCAATTTGCAGCAGCTTGGTTACACCACCATGACCCCGATCCAGGCCGCCAGTCTGCCTTTGGCCCTGCAAGGCAAAGACCTGATCGCACAGGCCCAAACCGGCAGCGGCAAGACCGCCGCCTTCGCCCTGCCCCTGCTCTCCAAACTCAACCCACGCTGGTTTGCCGTGCAGGCACTGGTGCTGTGCCCCACACGCGAACTGGCTGACCAGGTCACCACGGAAATTCGCCGCATTGCACGGGCCGAAGAAAACATCAAGGTCGTCACCCTGTGCGGTGGCATTGCACTGCGCGGACAGCGTGCTTCGCTGGAGCATGGCGCACACATTGTGGTGGGCACGCCCGGGCGCATCATGGACCATCTGGAGCGCGGCTACCTGACGCTCGAAGGTCTGAACACCCTGGTACTGGATGAAGCCGACCGCATGCTGGACATGGGCTTTTTTGACGACATCGCCAAGGT
>CAIQEX010000247.1 GCA_903870955.1 uncultured beta proteobacterium | reverse complement strand
GTCGGGTGAAACCGGCAAACGCATTACCCAGATGGTGGGTGTCATCAGTCAGGCCATTGCGACCACCTGCAAGGTAGCGCAGGACTCGGTGCAGGCGGAAGGCAACTCCATGCAGTCGTCCGAAGAGCGCATCAAAGGAGTTCTCGAAGGGTTTCGCAACATCACCGATGCCCTGGTTCAGTCGGGCGAATTGCTCAAGCAAGAAAGCATTTCCATCAAAACCGAGATCGGCCACGCATTGGTCGCGTTCCAGTTTCAGGATCGGGTCGGTCAAATCCTGTCCCAAGTGGAAAACAATGTTCAGCGCTTTCCCCAGTACCTGGCCGAGCATGAGCAGAAATGTCTGGAGTCCGGCGCGTTTGAGCCGCTGGACGCCGACGCCTTCATGGCGGAGATGAAAAAGAGCTACGTCATGTCAGACCAGCATCTGACGCATGACACCGGCAAGGTGGTCGCTGCCGGTGCCAAAGAAGACGACGAAATCACTTTCTTTTAGGTTTTCTCGCGGCCTGGGTCCGAGAAGTTAGTTGTTACGTCCGTGTTCCGGTCAATCAATATCTAAATTGGTTTAGTTGTTGATACATATCAACCGGCAAGCCCTGGTCCAAGCGCACTATTGCATCCAAGATAAACAGCAAGTCGATGCGCGACTCAGGGAAACAAAGTGGCCAAAACGATCATGATCGTGGACGACTCCGCCTCTATTCGGACGGTCGTAGGAATCGCACTTCGAGGCGAGGGCTACCAGGTGATTGAGGCCAAGGACGGCCAGGACGCCCTCAACAAACTCACCGGCCAAAAAGTCAATCTCATCATCAGCGACGTCAACATGCCCATCATGGATGGCATCACGTTTGTGAAGAACGTCAAGCAGTTGCCAGCCTATCGGTTCACCCCGATCATCATGCTGACCACCGAATCGGATGAGTCCAAAAAGCGTGAAGGCCAAATGGCGGGAGCCAAGGCCTGGGTGGTCAAGCCCTTCAAGCCCGAACAGATGCTCAGCGCCGTGCAACGCCTGTGCCTGCCCTAACAGGAAGTGCCAGGAAGTGAATCATGTCAAACCAATCAACTGTGCAACAAGTCGAGCTCCAGATCGAAGGCGAGCTGAGTATTTATCGCGCCGATGAGTTAAAGCGCGCTCTGATTGAGCCATTGCAAAAAGATATGCGATTGGTGGTCAATCTGGCCGGGGTGTCCGAACTCGATACCTGTGGTTTGCAGTTGCTGATGCTGGCCAAGCGCACCGCCGCCAAGGTGGGTGGCGAGTTGCAACTGGTAGCCCATAGCCCGGCGGTACTGGAAGTATTTGAACTGCTCAATGTCGCCGCATTCTTTGGTGACCATCTGGTGATACCGACGAGCGCGGCATCGTGAAATCCAGCGCACATTATTTACAAGAAGCCCGCCATGGATCTTGACCAAGCACTACAGATATTTATCGCGGAATCTCGCGAGCTGCTGGAGGACATGGAAACCTCGCTGCTGGCGTTGGAGCAGACGCAAGAAAAAGGCGAGTTGATCAACTCCATTTTCCGTGCCGCCCACACCATCAAAGGCTCCTCCGGGTTGTTCAGCCTGGACCATGTGGTGGCCTTTACCCATGTGGTGGAGAACGCGCTCGACCGCGTCCGCGCAGGAACCCTGGATATTGGCGACGAACTCGTCGCTGCTTTGCTGCTGTGCTGCGACCACATGCGTTCGTTGATCGACGGCGTGGCTGCAGGGCAGACCGAAGACGACGACGAGAGCCGCTCCGCTGGTGCGCCGCTGATTCAACAACTGAATGTCTTTATGGGCAAGGCCCCCGGTGTAGGTGCAGGTGTAGGTGCAGCGCTGGTGCCCGACGGCCCTTTGCATGAAGTCGACAGCACGCAACGCATTGGTGGCCAGCGCAGTGGTTCGGACCATTGGCATATCTCCGTGAAGTTTGGTGCGGAGGTGCTGCGCAACGGCTTGGACCCCCTGTCCTTTATCCGCTACCTCACGACGCTGGGTCGCATCGTCGAGATTTTGACCATTCCCGATGCGCTGCCGGAAGCGCTCGACATGGACCCCGAAGCTTGCTACTTGTCCTTTGAGTTGCAGTTGGATACCAAGGTCGACCGTGCAGCCATCGAGCGCGCTTTCGAGTTTGTGCGCGATGAGTGCACGCTGCGCATGGTGCCACCCAACAGCCGCGTAGAAGATTATTTGCGACTGCTCAATGAATCGACCGACGCCTCAGACCGCATCGGCGAAATGATGGTGCGCTGTGGTGCCATTACGGAATTGGAACTGAACGCAGCGTTGGCTCAGCAGACGGAGTCCTCCACCGACAAAGCATTGCTCGGCGACATACTGGTGCAACAAAAGGCTGTGCACCCCGAGGTTGTCGAGGCGGCGGTGCAAAAGCAGAAGCAGGTCAAAGAGATCCAGGCCCAGGAGAGCCGCTCGATCCGGGTGGACGCGGACAAGTTGGACCAGCTCATCAACCTGGTGGGCGAACTCATCATCGTGGGTGCCGGTGTGAAGCTGGTCGCACGCAAAGCCGGCATTGCCGACTTGTTGCAAAGAACCACCAAGCTCTCCAGTCTGGTCGAGAACGTGCGCGACAGCGCCTTGCAGCTGCGCATGGTGAAGATCGCCGCAACCTTTAACCGCTTTCAGCGCGTGGTGCATGACGTCTCGCGCGACTTGGGCAAGGACATTACGCTGGTCATCAACGGTGAAGATACCGAGTTGGACAAAACGGTGGTGGAGAAGATTGGTGACCCGCTGATGCACCTGGTGCGCAACAGCATGGACCATG
>CAIQEX010000246.1 GCA_903870955.1 uncultured beta proteobacterium | reverse complement strand
CTGTTGAACGCCGGCCTGAAGACGCACGTGCCAATGGTATTGGGCAAGAATTGGGAAACCGTGGCAGAAGACGGCAAACCCTACCCGTATCGCCGCAGCCAATACACAGCGCTGCTACCGGCTGCCAAGACCATGGACGTGGTGCTGACTGCCGAAGCGGGTGCGGTGTATCCCCTCATGGACCGACGCCTGAGCCTTTCCAGCGCGGGTGAGTCTGGTAGCGGGATGATGACCTTCCTGAACTTTGCTACGGATGGTGCAGGCTCGCCCACCAATCCGAACTCGGTCGGTGATGTAGATTTGATAACAGCGTCTGACAATTACGAAACACCGAGCCGTGTGGCGTTGCATGTTCCGGCGCCAGGCGTGTTGGTCAACGACGTGAACCCGAATCTGCCGGCACTCAAGGCACTGGCGGTCTCTGGCCCGACAACAGCCGGTGGAACGTTTGTGATCCAAGCCAATGGCGCCTTCACTTACACACCTCCCGTAGGTTCAGACATCGCGAGTGACTCGTTCACCTACCGTGCGACTTCGGGCATGAGCCAAAGCGCTCCGGTCACGGTCAACATCGCTTTGTACACGCCGTTGGCACCGTCTCTGTCGCTATTGGATGATTTCAATACGGCTGACGGGTTGCTGGCCAACGCCTGGACCCAACGTGTCAACACTACGGCTAACGTGCAGGTGAGAGACTCGGCTGCCAAAGCAATTGATACCGATGCGGGTGGCCTCGCGATCTGGGACAGCGCAGCACAATTGGGTGCAACCCAATATGCCGGCTTTACCCTGGGCACTGTGACGGATAAGACGGCGCTGATTCTGAAAGCCACAGGCGGCAATACCCATGCCCAACCGGCTAACTATGTCCGGGTGCGTTACGACGCAACTGGCCAAAAAATAGTGGTGGATACGGCCCAAGGCGGTAGCAATGCAACGTCCTATGTCAAGCATGCTGAGTTGCCAGTCGGCGCGGCTAGCGGCGTGTTGAGCGCCAATGTGGATGACAAGGCTCTGGTCACGGTCTTCCTGGACGGAAGCTACGTGGGGGGCGTGCAATTGCCCAATGCTGCGGCTTGGACGGGAACCGGACGCATTGGCTTGCAAATGTTGACGACCGATGCCAGCGTGGACGACTTTAGCGGTGGCCCTGTTGCACCATAATAAGTTCTTCGAGCTTGTTTAAGAGGCACTCATTGTGAAGATCACGTTGCACCGTAGGGGTTTGTCGGTCGGTCTGTTGTTGGTTGCGGCCCTGCAGTTGGCAGGCTGCGCCAGCAGCCCAACGGGGAGTGCAGGTTTGACCCAGGCCCAGCCTGCGGTGCCTCAGGTCGAAAGTGAGTTTGGCATTCGGATTGACGGGCTGCGTTTGTCGGCTGCGGGTTCGATGCTGGACTTCCGCTATCGTGTGCTGGACCCGCAAAAAGCAGCACTGATATTGAATGGCAAGGTGCAGCCCTATTTGCTCGACACGACAAACAACGCCAAGCTTGGAGTTCCCGATACGCCAGTGTTGGGGCGCTTGCGTCAGACTGCGCGCAATGACAAGATCCTGACCGATCGCACCTACTTCATCATGTTTGGAAATCCCGGCAAGGCGCTGCACAGTGGTGACAAGGTCACGTTAGTGATGGACAAGGTCCGGATTACCGACTTGACCGTGCAATAGCTTCCGCAGTGCGCGCACTCAGGCGAGCAATGCTGCCGGCCCGGTTGATCCTGCGCACGAGGCGCAACGCGTGCGCCGTGCTTCTATCCGCATGGTCAAGCTGTGGCTGGACCGGCACCATCGCACCAGACTTGCAGCGCCTGATGGACGCACGCGGCACGCATGCAGACACGTCGGTCATCGTGCGGTTTTCCGATGCAGCGGATTTGGCAAGCGTGGCGGTGACAGATCGGCGCCAGCGAGATAACCGGGTGATGTTGGCACTCCAGGCGGCATCTGCCAAAAACATGACTGCGCTGAAGCCAGTGCTCACAGCATTGGAGGCCACACGCATCAAAAACCTCTGGTTGATCAATGCGGTGGCCGTTACGCTCCCGGCCATAGCCGTTCAGAAACTTGCCCAGCATCCCGCTGTGGCAACGATCGATCGCGACGCGCAGATACAAAGCGGACGCTCGCAGCGTACCCCGGCCATGCGGACGGAGCCGCCCGAGCAAGCGACGCCAACCGACTCGGCGGACTCCGTTGCGCCGGATGTGTTCGATGTGAAACGCGTGGCTGGCGCTGCGCTTCCGACCTGGAATATTCAGGCCGTGCGCGCGCCCGAGGTATGGGCGAAGGGCTTCACCGGCAAGGGTGTTGTGGTGGCCGGCATGGACACCGGGGTGGATTTTCAGCATCCCTTGCTGCGCCAAAAATGGCGTGGTGGAGCCAATAGCTGGTTTGACCCGCGCGGTGAGTGGAGTACGCCCTACGATCCTTCAGGCCATGGCACGCAAGCCATGGGCGTGGTACTGGCTGAGCCCGATGTGGGCGTGGCGCCGGATGCACGCTGGATTGCGGCGCGCCTGTACGATGCGCAAGGACGAGCCAGCATGAGCGATATCCACCTGGCTTTTCAATGGCTGCTCGACCCGGATGGCGACCCCGCCACACGGGATGCACCGGACATCGTGAATGCTTCGTGGGCGCTGACGGGGCGCGTTCCTGGCAGCTGCATTCTGGAGTTCGATCAGGACATTCGCGCACTCAAGGCGGCCGGTATTGCCGTGGTGTTTGCTGCGGGTAACGACGGCCCCAATCCCGGCAGCAGCAGCAGTCCCGGCAACAACCCGGGCGTTCTTTCTGTGGGTGCTATTGATCGCACGATGGAAATTGCGCGCCAGACCAGTCGCGGACCTTCGGCTTGTGATGGTGCGGTGTTTCCCACCTTGCTTGCGCCAGGTGTGAACATCCGCACGACCGACCTTTCGCATGGCGGCATGGTGGCCTACACATCGGTTTCGGGCAGCTCCTTGGCGGCACCGCATGTGTCGGGAGTATTGGCGTTGCTGATAGGTGCTTTTCCGTCGGCCTCGGTGGCTGAGTTGGAGGCGGCATTGGTAACAAAAAAATCGGATTCAGACAGCGTGCGGCTGGATGCAATGGCATCATTCCAGTACTTGCAGAATGTGCTGAAACCAGGATTGATTGGAAATTGACATGAACGGTGTGTGGATGAAATGGCTACGACGGTTGCAACCCGCATTGCTGGCATTGGGTCTGCTGCATGGCGGTGCACTCCCCGGCTTTGCGCAGGGGGTAAACCCCACGACAAAAGCGGAGCAGTCCGAACAACAAACGCTGATTGCCGCCGGGCGGCGCATTTACCGTGAGGCCATCGACGGTGCGGGTCTGCCGATAAAAGCCCGGGGCCCGGCCGGTGTGGTGTTGGAAGGTAGTGATGCGGCCTGCATGACCTGTCACCGCCGGAGTGGTTATGGCACCAGTGAAGGCAAATACAGTGTTCGACCGATCACCGCAAAGGCGCTGTTTCAGGAGCAGACACTTGCGGAGCATGCGCCGCGCATCAAGGCGCAACTCGGTATGCGCCAGCGACCGGCCTATACCCTTGATTTGTTGGCACGCGCGATCCGGGGAGGGACAGATTCCTCAGGCAAACCGCTGGAGTCGGTGATGCCGCGTTTTGCGCTCAGTGATACCGACATACGCGCTCTGGCAGCCTATTTGGCGACGCTGTCTGCTCAGGACTCTCCGGGTGTTGACGAGGAAGAAATCCATTTGGCCACCGTCATCCAGCCGGGCGTTTCGCCGGAACGGCGGCGTGCCATGCTGGACATCATGGACGCCTTTGTGAAGGACAAGACGTCCAATGTGCGCTCCAACGAGCAGCGCCGCGACGCCGGGATCATGCGCATGAACCGGTCCTATCGCAAATGGGTGCTGCATGTCTGGGAGCTGAGCGGTCCAAGTGACAGCTGGGACGCGCAACTGAAAACCTACTACGAACAGCAACCTGTTTTTGCCATGGTGGGCGGCTTGGGCAATGCCAGTTGGAAACCCATCCATGCTTTTGCCGAGCGCATGGAAATACCCAGCGTGTTTGCACAGGTGGATCTGCCAGAGTTGGACGGGGAAAATAACTACAACTTCTATTTTTCACGCGGGCTGACGCTGGATGCCCAAGCGCTTGCCAAATATTTGCGCGAGCCGGGCGGCAATACTTCTTCGGTGTTACAGATTTATCGACCCGATGAGTCCGGTCTGGCGGTGTCGACTGCCTTCAAGGCAGCCATGGCGGGCGGCCCTGGGTTGCAGGATTTGAAGCTGGATGGCCCGCTGGATGAGGCCTTCTGGAAAAAAGCCGTGGCCACCAAACCGGGTGCCGTGGTGCTCTGGCTTGGCAAGGCGGATCTGGAAGCACTGCCAGCTACTGCTGGAGCAACGTTGCCTCTGTATGTGTCCTACGCGCTACTGGATGGAAAAGTGCCGAGCGCACTGGGCAATGCGAGCGGCAATGTACGCATGGTCTACCCATCGGATTTGCCACCGCGGCATGACTCGCGCTTGTTGCGAACCAAGATGTGGCTGCACTCCAAGAACATCGCGCTGACCGATGAGTCCACCCAGATCAACACCCAGTTCGCCATGACGGTGATGAGTGATGCACTCGGTCACTTGATGGACAGCTTCTCGCGAGACCTGTTGGTTGAGCGCATCGAACACTTGGTGGCGCAGACGCCTTCACCGTCGATTTACCAAAGTGTCAGTTTGGGACCAGGTCAACGCATTGCAGCGAAGGGCAGGTCTGTGGTGTCGCTGGGCGAGCGCGGACAGTTGAAGTCGCTGTCCGATTGGATCGTGCCCTAAAGAGCCGCGCCGGACGCGACCTTATTGGGTTGCGTCGGGTTGATCGAGGAGATCGGCGTCAGCGGCTTTTTTGGTCACAAAAGTCGGCCGCTCGATAAGCCCGAGTTCGATGGCGGTCAGGACCATGTCGGTGGCGTTTTTCAAGCCCAGCTTGAGCATGAGGCTGGCGCGGTGTTTCTCCACCGTTTTCGGACTGACGGATAAAAATTCAGCCGCACTGCGGTTGGTGCGTCCTTCGGCAATCAGTTGCAGCACGCTTCTTTCACGTGTGCTGAGCAAGTTGAGTTTGGAAGGTTTTTCCTGCAGCCTGGAATGCTCCGGGTGGAGGAAGCCGCTAACCAGGTGATTAGAGACATCGGGGCTGATGTATTTTTTGCCTTGCGCCACGCTGCGGATTGCAAACAGGAGTTCGTCCAGCGTGGCGTCTTTCAGCAAATAGGCGTCCACACCAATTCGCAAAGCTGCGTGCACTTGTTCTTCAGAGCGCGAATCGGTCAAGATCAGGGTTTTGATCTGGGGTTTGCGGTGCCTGACCTGTGCAGCAATGTCGAGTCCGCTGCTGCCAGTGAGCTTGGCATCGAGAATGAGTACATTGGGCTCCAGCCGAACGACGTTTTGCACAACGTCGCGACCACTTGGCATATCTGCCGAAATTTTGAGGTCACTTTGTTGAGAAAGCAGGGCACCCAGTCCCTTGCGGAACAACTGGTTGTCTTCGATGATCACCAAATCCATACGCACTTCTACGAACTCCAACGGCAGTCATTGCCAAATATATATGTATTTTTCACTCTGAATAATGTGGGAAGCTCACCTGCACACGCAGACCGCCCAAGGGGGAGTCCTGCAATTCAATTCGCCCGCCTTGCAGTTCAACACATCGCTGCACGATTGACAGACCCAGGCCCACGCCATCGGGCCCATGCTGGTTAAGGCGATTGAAACGTTCGAAAGCACTTTGCCGGGCCTCCTCCGGAATGCCCTTGCCGGAGTCATCGACGTACAGAATAGTTTCCTGATCCCGGGTCTGCGTGCTGACTTCAATGTGACCCCGCTCGCCGCCATACTGAATCGCATTTGCCAACAAGTTACGCAACAGCAAAAAGAAGGCGAACTCCAGGCCCACCAGTGTGGGGACGTCAAAGCGGGCGTGGCTGCTGGTCGATTTCTCCCGGACTTTGATAGCCAGGTCATCCATGACCTGGGCATAGACGCCGGCAACATCGATGGGTCGGAACTTATCCGAGATGTCTTTGCTGGTGCTCTCCAGGCGTGAGAGATCGAACAGTTGTTCAAATACGTGGGATGCGCGGTCAATGCCTTCGATGACAAATTTCAACGCTTCGTCCAGGTCCTTTTTGTTGGTCGCCTTCAAGGCAAGCTGCGTTTGTGCCTTGATGCCAGCCCAGGGTGTGCGCAATTCGTGGGCAGCCATCGAAATGAAGCGCTGTTCGGTGCTAATGGCGTTGGAGGCCTTCTTGACCAGGCTATTGACCTCTTCAATGACGGGAAGTATTTCCCGCGTGGGTCGCTGTATGGCCACCGTTTCCATATTGAGAATGTCCACGTGCCGCAGGCGATGCACCAGATCGTCCAGCGCGCCAGAGGAGCGTCGCAGCAGAGTCCAGGTCGCAAGCATAGAGAGCAACAGCGGCAATGCCATGGGAAGGAAGTAGTAGCGCAGAAGGGTGCTGGCGTCGTGGTCGTTGTATTCGAACTGCTCTGCCACCTGCACGACCAAATTGTTGTCCTGCGCCGTCAGGCTGAATTTGCGTCCCTCCTTGCCTTTGACGATGGCGGTTTCGAAACCCCGCGCTGTCAGGGGCATGAGCGGTTGCGTGGACACGGCATCGTTGGTCTGAAGCAGGGTAGGACCATCCTTTGTCCAGACCTGAAAGCTCAGATCCGAATTGGCTTCATTGGGCAGATAGAAGCGCGGCAATAGACTTTGCAGACGCGTCGGGGTGCCCGTGCGCTTGGACTCCTCTTCGGCAAACCCCAAGACCGTTTGCGCAACCTCTTCAAGGTGCATGTCCAGGTGCTGCCGTTGCTCGGCTTCCTCGGCCATTCGCGCACCATTGACCCCGAGTAACAAGGCCGCAGCAACCGCACACGAGGTGATCACCGCAACCCGGCGTTGCAGTGATTTGGCCAGCAGAATCTCAGCCATCAGTCCATAGCCCTGCGGGCCTTAGATCGGTGCAATTTTGTAGCCCACACCACGGATGGTGTGGATGAGATCAGGGCGAAACTTGCGACGCAACATATGCACGTACACCTCAATTGCATTGCTTTCGACTTCTTCCCCCCAGCCATAGAGCGACTCTTCGATCTGACGCCGTGTCAAAACCTGGTTCTTGCGGCGCACCAGAGTTTCCAGGACCCAGAATTCGCGGTGCGTCAGCGGCACTTCCACGCCATCCCAGGTGGCTGCCAGGCGCAGCGGGAACAGACGCAATGGGCCGTGCGTGGAGGCGTTGGCGTCTGCATCTGCGGCGGGCAGGCGACGCAGCAAACTGCGAATGCGCGCAGTCAGTTCGTCCAAGTCGTAGGGTTTGACCAGAAAGTCGTCAGCGCCTTTGTTGAGTAGCGAGACCCGGTCACTGATGCTGCCACGGGCGGTCGTCACGATGACGCGAACATCCACCTGGGCGCTTTGCAAACGCTGCAACAAGACTTCACCACTCATATCAGGCAAGCCCAGGTCAAGAATGACCATGTCGTAGCTGTGGCAGTCAGATGCTTCTGTAAATTCCTTGCCGCAGACAATCCAATCCACCGCAAACCCTTGCTGCCCGAGGTGTTTTTGTACCGCACTGCCCAACATTTTGTCGTCTTCTACCAGTAGTACACGCATCGCAATTTCTCCAGATGTATCT
>CAIQEX010000245.1 GCA_903870955.1 uncultured beta proteobacterium | reverse complement strand
CCACCGATCCCGCCGCGTACGTCACCCTGAGCCTCGGCCGACGCGTTCGGATCACGACCGCCACCCTGTTTTCCAGCCCGCTTCAGCACCAGTCCCGGGGTTGGCCGCCCGGCGGTCCCTATGTAACCGGCGGGAATTCCGGCGCGCATGGCCAATTCGGCCGCGGCAAGGGCGGTCAGGGGTGTGAGTTCAGCCGGCTTGATGATGACGGTGCAACCCGCAGCCAAGGCCGGTGCCACTTTGCGGGTGATCATGGCCAGCGGGAAGTTCCAGGGCGTGATGGCGGCGCAGACGCCAATCGGCTGCTTGATCACCATCAGGCGGCGGTTGTTGTCGAACTGGGGCAGGGTTTCGCCATTGACGCGCTTGGCTTCTTCGGCAAACCACTCCACAAAGCTGGCGCCGTAGGCCACTTCGCCCTTGGCTTCGCCGAAAGGTTTGCCCTGCTCGGCGGTCATAAGGCGGCCCAGGTCTTCCTGGTTGGCCATCAGCAAATCAAACCACTTGCGAAGGATGATGCTGCGCTCTTTGGCGGTCTTGGTTTTCCAGGCGGGCCAGGCGGCGTTGGCGGCGGCTATTGCGGCTTCTGCATCCGCCGGGCCGAGGTTGGCCACATCGACCAGCTTGCGGCCGTTGGAGGGGTCCAGTACGTCAAAACGGGTGGCTCCTGCAACCCACTGGCCGTTGATCAGGGCGTCCGTCTTGAGCAGGCTGGGGTCTTTGAGCAAAGCGAGGGGAGAAGTCTTCATGTCCATTGGGGGCTCCTGAGGGTGTCTGGGTATTTGACTATTGTGGCGTTGAATTCAAGGCCTGCTAGGTTAGGCGCAAAGAATCTCAATTCTGGCACCGCATAGCTTGTAACAGGCAGTGCCACTTGGCGGCGATAATAGGCGGTTAGGCGCCAAGCCTCCCCGTATCCAGCCATTTCTTAGCCATTAGCCCCAGAGAAGCCCAGACATGACCCAGCCCGTAATGAGTGTTGCCGACATTCGCAAGACCTTCCTCGATTTCTTCGCCTCCAAGGGCCATACCGTGGTGGCAAGCAGCCCGCTGGTTCCCGGCAATGACCCGACGCTGATGTTCACCAACTCCGGCATGGTGCAGTTCAAGGACGTGTTTCTGGGTTCCGACAAGCGCTCTTATGTTCGAGCAGCCTCCGTGCAGGCCTGCCTGCGCGCTGGCGGCAAACACAACGACTTGGAAAATGTCGGCTACACCGCGCGCCACCACACCTTCTTCGAGATGCTGGGCAACTGGAGCTTTGGCGACTACTTCAAGAAGGAAAGTCTGCTGTGGGCCTGGGAACTGCTGACCGAGGTTTACAAGCTGCCCAAGGACCGCCTGCTAGCCACGGTGTACGAGGAAGATGACGAAGCCTTTGACATCTGGACCAAGGTCATCGGCCTGCCGCCCGAACGCGTGATCCGCATTGGCGACAACAAGGGCGGCCGCTACAAGAGCGACAACTTCTGGATGATGGCCGACACCGGCCCCTGCGGCCCGTGCTCTGAGATCTTCTACGACCACGGCGACCACATCCCCGGCGGCCCTCCGGGATCGCCTGGCGAGGACGGCGACCGATTCATCGAGATCTGGAACAACGTGTTCATGCAGTTCAACATGGACGAGACCGGTGCCGTAACCCCGCTGCCTGCGCCCTGCGTGGACACCGGCATGGGCCTGGAGCGCCTGGCGGCCATCCTGCAACACGTACACAGCAACTACGAAATTGACCTGTTTGACGCACTGATCAAGGCCGCCGCGCGCGAGACCGGCGAAGCCGATCTGGACAACAAGAGCCTGCGCGTCATCGCCGACCACATCCGCGCCACTGCCTTCCTGGTGAGTGATGGGGTCATCCCCAGCAATGAAGGTCGGGGCTATGTGCAGCGCCGCATCGTGCGCCGCGCCATTCGCCATGGCTACAAGCTGGGCAAGATGACGCCGTTCTTCCACAAACTGGTGGCCGATCTGGTGCTGCTGATGGGCGAGGCCTACCCCAAACTGCGCGCCGACGAGAAGCGCATCACCGAAGTGCTGAAGGTCGAAGAAGAGCGATTCTTCGAGACCCTGGCCACCGGTATGGAGATTCTGGAAGAGGCTTTGAAAGACGGTGCCAAAGTGCTGCCGGGCGATGTGGCCTTCAAGCTGCACGATACCTACGGCTTTCCGCTTGATTTGTCGGCCGACGTTTGCCGCGAAGCCGGTGTGGAAGTGGACAGCGACGGTTTCCATGCCGCCATGGAGGCGCAAAAGGCCAAGGGCCGCGCCGCCGGCAAATTCAAGATGGACAAGGCGCTGGATTACACCGGTGCGGGCAACACCTTCGTTGGCTACGACCACCTGACGCAAGCTGCCAAGGTACTGGCGCTGTACGCCGAAGGCACTCCGGTTGCCGAGCTAAAGGCCGGTCAATCCGGTGTGGTGGTGCTGGACACGACGCCCTTCTACGCCGAGAGCGGTGGCCAGGTCGGCGACGTGGGCGCCATCTTCAGCGATGTCGGACTGTTCGAAGTGGCCGACACGCAGAAGATCAAGTCCGATGTGTTCGGCCACCACGGTGCCATCAAGACCGGCACGCTGTCGGTTGGCGATACGGTGACGGCCCATGTGGACGCCGCGATTCGTGCCGCCTCAATGCGCAACCACTCGGTCACCCACCTGATGCACAAGGCCTTGCGCCTGGTGCTGGGCGACCATGTGCAGCAAAAGGGCAGCTTGGTGGACGCCGAGAAGACCCGCTTCGACTTCACCCACAACGCTCCCGTCACCGATGCGCAAATTCGCGAAATCGAGACCTTGGTCAACGCCGAAATCCTGGCCAACGCTCCCACACAGGCGCGCCTGATGGGCATTGAAGACGCCAAGCAAACCGGCGCCATGATGCTGTTCGGTGAAAAGTATGGCGAGATCGTGCGCGTGCTGGACATCGGCACGACGACTGAGCTCTGCGGCGGCACCCATGTCAAGGCGACTGGCGATATCGGCTTTTTCACCATCACCACCGAAGGTGGCGTGGCAGCTGGCGTGCGCCGTGTCGAAGCCGTCACCGGCCTGGTGGCGCTCGACTATGT
>CAIQEX010000244.1 GCA_903870955.1 uncultured beta proteobacterium | reverse complement strand
TTCATCCGTTCGGCAGCCCAGTTGGAGAATGCTTCTCCGGCAAGGGTAAAATCTCGGATTCTTTACAACTGTTAGAGTGAACACATGAGCGATATTGAAGTACGCGTCAAAAAAATCATTGCCGAGCAACTCGGTGTTGAAGAGTCGCAAGTCACCAATGAAAAAGCCTTCGTGGCTGACCTCGGTGCTGACTCGCTGGACACCGTGGAATTGGTGATGGCTTTGGAAGATGAGTTCGGAATTGAGATTCCTGACGAAGACGCTGAAAAAATCACGACTGTGCAAAACGCCATCGACTACGCCAACACGCACAAAAAGGCCTGATAAGCTTTTTTCGCGGGCGTTGCCGAATGGGCCTGCAGGTCTGTCGATTCATTCGTCAGGCAGCTGGGCCCATTTCTTTTGCACCTTCCTCGTACCGACAAGTCGGTATTTCTTTGACGAACTGCTGAAACTGAAATCCTATGTCCCGTCGTCGCGTTGTTGTCACTGGTTTGGGATGTATCAGTCCCGTTGGAAATACGGTCCCTGAGACCTGGGCTAATTTGTTGGCTGGCAAGTCCGGTGTCGGCTTGATTACCCACTTTGATGCGTCTGCCTTCTCCTGCAAGATTGCCGGCGAAGTGCGTGATTTCAATGTGGAGTCGTACATGACGAGCAAAGAAGCCCGCACCATGGACACCTTCATTCATTTCGGTATTGCTGCAGCCATGCAGGCCGTGGCGGATGCCGGGTTGCGCACCGGTGATGCCTTGAGTGAAGAAGAAGCCACGCGAATCGGTTGCGTTATCGGCTCGGGCATTGGTGGTTTGCCCTTGATCGAAAATACCCGCACCGAACTCATGGAGCGCGGCCCGCGTCGCATTTCCCCATTTTTTGTTCCCGCGTCCATCATCAACATGACGGCTGGACACGTATCGATGCGTTGCGGCTTCAAGGGCCCCAACATTGCCATCGTGACGGCCTGCACGACGGGTCTGCATTGCATCGGTGAAGCTGGCCGCATGATTGAGTATGGCGATGCCGACGTTATGGTTGCTGGTGGTTCTGAAGCCACCATTTCACCTTTGGGAGTCGGCGGCTTTGCCTCGATGCGGGCGCTCAGCACCCGCAACGATGACCCTGCGACCGCGTCACGCCCATGGGACCGCGACCGCGACGGTTTTGTTCTAGGCGAAGGCGGCGGCGTCGTCGTGCTCGAAGAATATGAACATGCAAAGGCCCGTGGCGCGCGTATTTACGCCGAACTGGCTGGATTTGGCATGAGTGCCGATGCCGGTCACATGACGGCCCCCAACATGGACGGCCCGCGCCGCGCCATGGTCAACGCCATGCGCAATGCGGGCGTGAACGCGGACCAGATCGATTACCTGAACGCACATGGCACCTCGACGCCATTGGGCGACATCAATGAGACCAACGCCATCAAGGCGGCGCTCGGTGATGCAGCCAAAAAGACGGTGGTGAACTCCACCAAGTCCATGACAGGTCACCTGCTCGGCGGTGCCGGTGGGCTGGAGTCGGTGGTCACCATTCTGGCGATTTACCACCAGAAGAGTCCGCCCACAATCAATCTGTTCAATCAGGACCCGGAGTGTGATCTTGACTACTGCGCCAACACGGCACGCGATATGCGCATTGACGTGGCGTTGAAGAACAACTTTGGTTTCGGTGGGACCAATGGCTCGCTGGTTTTCAAGCGCATATAGCTAACACCGCTCCGGTTTAAGCCCATGCACCGGCCTCCTGCTGTGCTGTGGGACCTGGGACCTTCCCGTTGGAAACGGCGCGCCTTGGGCGGGCTGATTCTGCTTGCCGCGCTTGTGTGGTTGGGATTCTTGCGCATGCAGGGCTGGGGCGTTTCCTCTGCCGTGCTTCTGGCAACACTGCTGGCAGGCACCTTGACGGCCGCAATAGGCCGCTCAGGCTCTCCTGGAGGCCAATTGAGTTGGGATGGCGAGCAGTGGCATTGGTTGACGGATCGTGACCTGCCGCTGCAAACCATGGTGTGTATGTTGGATCTGCAGGTCATGATGCTTTTGCGCGTTGGTGTTGAAGGCGGCAAGAGCCATTGGTTTTGGCTTGACTCCAGCGATATGAACGCCTCCTGGAAGGCCGTGCGACGGGCCATCGTGGCCAGTACCTACAACGCCCGCCAAGGAGCCAGCCAAGAAGCCGGCCGTATCCCCAACGGTGACCCTCACGATGGCTAAATGGGTCTTACATGGCGTTGAATAGCGTGCGGCCAGGGTTCTTTCAGGCGTTTAGCAGTCCGTAACAAAGTCTTTACGCGTCTTTCATGTGTGTGGGCACTTGAGGTTGGAAAATGTATCCCCATCTCTTTGCAGATTTCCCTGGCATATTTTTTTTGAAATGATTGGACATACACAATGAAGGCTCGGTTTACGGACGCCCTGCGCGTCTTCCTTACGGTGGCAACCATTTCCAGCGTGATTTCGGTGGCCACTTTGCCTCTCAATGCACAGGCTCAGGTGCGAGCGCTTCCCGACTTCACAGACCTTGTGGAGCAGGTAGGCCCCTCGGTTGTCAATATCCGAACGTC
This sequence comes from uncultured beta proteobacterium, assembly GCA_903870955.1. Lineage (GTDB taxonomy): Bacteria > Pseudomonadota > Gammaproteobacteria > Burkholderiales > Burkholderiaceae_C > Allorhodoferax. Next base: position 1,994 of record CAIQEX010000244.1, on the reverse strand, counting down.
TGAAAAAGTTGTGGTCAATCCCTCGCAAGGGTCACCCAACGAAGAGGAAATGCTGGATTTCTTCCGCCGTTTTGGCTTACCTATTCCCAACATGCCGAAGCAAGCCCCGCGCAGAAATCAGCCCCAGCAACCTCAAGAGGAGGAGCAACCCAAGGGCGTTGGGTCTGGCTTCATACTTTCTTCGGATGGCTTGATCATGACCAATGCGCACGTGGTCGATGGGGCCGACGAGGTGCTGGTCACGTTGACCGATAAGCGCGAGTTCAAAGCCAAGATCATCGGTGCAGACAAGCGTTCAGACGTGGCACTGGTGAAAATCGAAGCGACCGGGTTGCCCGCAGTCAAGGTTGGAGACGTCAGCAAGTTGCGCGTCGGTGAATGGGTCATGGCCATTGGTTCGCCGTTTGGCTTGGAGAACTCGGTCACCGCCGGCATTGTCAGCGCCAAGATGCGTGACACCGGGGAATACCTCCCCTTTATCCAGACCGATGTGGCCATCAACCCTGGAAATTCGGGTGGCCCGTTGATCAATATGCGCGGTGAAGTGGTGGGCATCAATAGCCAAATCTATTCGCGTTCAGGGGGCTACATGGGGATCTCGTTTTCGATCCCTATGGATGAGGCAGTGCGGGTTAGCGATCAACTCCGATCCAGCGGACGTGTTTCACGCGGTCGCATCGGTGTGCAAATTGACCAGGTCAACAAGGACGTTGCAGAGTCCATTGGATTGGGCAAGCCAGTCGGCGCATTGGTTCGAAGCGTCGAGTCCGGTTCACCCGCCGAAAAGGGTGGGGTGGAGGCGGGTGACATCATCACCAAGTTCGATGGCAAGGTGATTGAGAAGTCGAGCGACTTGCCGCGCATTGTCGGCGCTACCAAGCCGGGTACCAAGAGTACCGTCACCGTTTTTCGTCGCGGTGCCACCAAAGATCTGAGTGTCGTCATTGCCGAAGTGGAAGCTGATAAGCCAATGGCCAAAGCGTCGGGCAAAGAAGAGAAGCCGAAGGCGTCCGCTTCAGCGCAACTGTTGGGATTGGTTGTGGCTGATCTGACCGATGCGCAGAAAAAAGACCTGGGCGTCAAAGGCGGTGTGCGCGTGGAATCGGCGACAGAAGCTGCCGCGAGGGCCGGTCTGCGTGAAGGTGATTTGATTCTGCAGGTGGGTAATGTGGAGGTCTTGTCGGTCAAGGATTTTGAGTCTGTTGTTGCCAAATTTGACAAGTCAAAGGCCTTGAGCGTGCTGTTTAGGCGGGGCGAATGGACCCAATACGCGATCCTGAAAGCCTCGAAATAGGCGGCTAAGGGCTCGATGCAACCCCATTCCACAGCAGGGTATGGGGTTGTTTTTTGGTCAGAGCATTTATTTTTTCAAATGGTTAGACGAAGCCATCGAATGTCGGCGGTTGCTAACTTGGCCAAGAGGTTAGTCTGATTTGGTTAGAATAGAGACCCTGTCTAGGTCAATTTAGCTATAACGCGTAGTCAAAAGTCCATGATATGGGATGTTTTTGTCGATCCCACAGGCGATCCACAGTTCACCCACATGTTGTCCAAGGCTCACGGGCTAAATTTGTTAATAAGCTGTGTATAAATTTCTTGTTGCTGCGCTGCAACGACTCCTGTTAAGGTTTTTTGGGGCTGTACCTTGCGGGCTTTTTGCCTACAATGAGTTTCCAACCTTCGCAGTTGCCAATGATTGTTGGTTCAGGGCGCGTCACAAATCGACGCGCCCTTTTTTCTTGTCTCACCGTTTCAATTCAAACACTTAAGCGTTCTCGTTGATGAATCACATCAGAAATTTTTCGATCATCGCCCATATTGATCACGGCAAGTCCACGCTGGCAGATCGATTGATCCAGCGCTGTGGTGGATTGCAGGATCGCGAGATGCAGGCGCAGGTTCTGGATTCAATGGACATCGAGAAAGAGCGTGGGATAACCATCAAGGCACAGACTGCTGCGCTGAAATACAAAGCGCTTGATGGACAGGTCTAC
>CAIQEX010000243.1 GCA_903870955.1 uncultured beta proteobacterium | reverse complement strand
GCTATGCCCTTTCGCCAAGGCCCAGTTCGAGAAAGACAACTCGATCCGTGACGTGCTGCTCTAAAGAGTGGGTTTGCCACTTTGCAATGCGGCCTAACCTGTCGTTCGCGGCTAGGCTAAATCGTTGAGACTGCTTTAGAGCGGCGCATGTGTCCGCTTCGAGCCCATCAATTTCAAAACGCCAAGGCAAACCTCGCCGGTGGGAGATTGTCACTGCCACCAATGGCTGTCAAGGCCGCCGCGCGGACTATCCGTTGTGAGGTCCAATTTGATACGATGGCTCTTAGCAAAACTATATTTGCGCGACTTAAGGCCGTCACCCATGACCATGACCCTCCTCGCCAAAAAATCAGTCGCCGTGATTGCCATCCTTCTTTGGACGGCCAGTGCGTTCGCCGCTTCCGATGCGAATATTTGCTCCGAACTATCTGGGTATTTGGCGGACAAACAATCATCGAAATTTCCCAACCCTTCGCGCCCTCCAACATCGAAGGAACGCCTCGTTATTGAGAAGTCGAAAATTGGACGACCCGAAAGCACTGACTATGCAAACGGCGTTTCTATTGTCGATGCAGACAATGACGGAACGGAGGATTTGTTCGTATGGAACATTCAGGGTAGCGGCCGTTACGTCACCGCGGAGTTATTCGACATTCCGTCGCAGCAAGTAACGCCAGCCAAAGAAATTGCCCCAAAGGTATCAATCGATTTGGGCGTCCTTGATGAGCCACGCTTTGTGCGTGTCAAGGGTGTCAACTACATCATTTCATCGAACACTGGCGACAGCGATGGCATCAGCATTACCCGGGTCGTAAAGGGCAACGGTGGACGATATGAGCAGCATACTATTTGCCGAATGCAAAACACGGTCAAAGCCGATGCGAGCTGCCGACACCCTGCCTGTAAGAGATTGAAAGAAGTTGTCGAAAACAAAACCGAAAATGAACCATTCGTCAATGTCGAGTGGCCTCACAAGTATTTTTCGCCAGTGGGGCTTGAGGTCTATTTTTCCGATGACTGGAGAGAGGGCGACTTTGACAACACAGGCAAGCCAACATCGATATGGCGAATCGGTAGAGAAGAGTACGTCAACGAGCACATCTATTGGGCTTTGCTGGGGCAAGGAGACGAGATGCCGGAAGTCGATTCAAAGCTCCGTCCTCTGTCCGAAAACCGAACGGTGAGGCGCGTCCTGCCAGGTAGTCAGCACGACCGATTGAGGCGCACCTTGGCTCAACAAAGTGACGCGTTGAGCAGCCAACTGCATCGTTCCATCTCTCTTCCCAATGAGGGCGAATTCTTCCTGTTCAAAGCCAATGGAAATAGGACATATTGGGCTTGGGACTTTGGAAGTCCGGCATACGGCGAGGAAATACACATCACCTATACCAATGCGATGAAGTCGGATTATGTTGGCGTGGTCCGTTTAACGCGTAAGCAAGCATTGGAACCGTGCGCCAAGAAATGTGTCACTTCATCGGACCCATAAGTCCCATACGGCGAGCGCCAACTCTCAAACCAATGCAGAACGCACTTCTCGGAAAACGGATTCTCGCAACCCAGGCGAACGAGTTCATGGGGCCCGCATTCTGCGAGGTGTTTACCGAGCAAGGCGCAGACGTTGTCAAGAGCTGCGAAGAACTCAGCACGGCAGCGGCTGTTGAACAGGTCGTCTCAAGTGCCGGTCCGATTGACGTACTCGTCGCCAATCTTTCGATCCTTGCTCCCAGTACGCCATCGTCGGATGTCGGCGAGGAGGAGTGGCAAAGTGTGTTCGCCGCGCTGGTCGATCCTCTCCCCCGGCTGATCAAGGCGGTGGTGCCCCTATTTGCACGCCGCGGAGGTGGCAAGATTCTGGTGATCGGTAGCGCATCGGCGCTCCGTGGCATGAAGCGGGCCTCTACGTACAGCGCAGCGCGTGGCGCGCAACTTGCCTACGTACAAGCAGTTGGCGTTGAACTGGCCCCGCAGAACATTCAAGTCAACGCCATCGCGCAGAACCTTGTAGATAACCCAACCCACTTTCCCGCCACGGTGCAAGCCAACCCAAAGTTCCAGGAGAGACTGGCGCGGGAGGTTCCACTGGGTCGGCTTGTCATGGCACGTGAAGACGCCTTGTTTGCGGCCTACCTATGCAGCGAAGCCGCGAACTGCTTTGTCGGTCAGGTGTTTCCCGTGTCCGGCGGCTGGGCTACGAAGTGACGCCGGCGCCAAGCCTCTCGCTCAACCGGACCCACTATGGCCGGTCAGCTCAAACGTCAATCTGCCTAATCTGCCTAATCAGCCATTTAAGCGACTGATTCGGAGCACCGGCATGGTTGGCTTGCAACCCGATGCGCCCTTCTTTCCTTCAGCGAAATACGGCTGGCCCTACATATTGCGCCGGTACTGCCCACCCACTTCAAACAGCGCACTGGTGATCTGACCGAGCGAGCAGACCCGCACCGCGTCCATCAGCACCTCGAACACATTCTGGTTCTCGATCACGGCCTTTTGCAGCGTCTTGAGCATGGCCGGGGCCTTGTCCTTGTTGCGGGCGTGGAAGTCTTCCAGACGCTTGAGCTGGCTTTGCTTTTCCTCGTCGGTGGAGCGGGCCAGCTCGAGTTTGTCCTGCACCTGGTCACCGTGCGGATTGCGGAAGGTGTTGACGCCAATGATGGGCAACTCACCGGTGTGCTTGAGCATTTCATAGGTCATGCTCTCGTCCTGAATCTTGCCGCGCTGGTAGCCAGTTTCCATGGCACCCAGCACGCCGCCGCGCTCGGCAATGGCTTCAAATTCCTTCAGTACCGCTTCTTCCACCAGTTCAGTCAACTCTTCGATGATGAAGGCGCCCTGCCCCGGGTTCTCGTTCTTGGCCAGACCCCATTCGCGGTTGATGATGAGCTGGATCGCCATGGCGCGTCGGACCGAATCTTCGGTCGGTGTGGTGATGGCTTCGTCAAACGCGTTGGTGTGCAGGCTGTTGCAGTTGTCGTAAATCGCGATCAACGCTTGCAGCGTGGTGCGGATATCGTTGAACTGGATTTCCTGCGCATGCAGGCTGCGCCCGCTGGTTTGAATGTGGTATTTGAGCTTCTGGCTGCGCTCGTTGGCACCGTAGCGTTCCTTCATGGCCACGGCCCAAATGCGGCGCGCCACGCGGCCCATCACCGTGTATTCCGGGTCCATGCCGTTGCTAAAGAAGAAGGAAAGGTTGGGCGCAAAGTCGTCAATATGCATGCCGCGCGCCAGATACGCTTCGACAAAGGTGAAGCCATTGGATAGCGTGAAGGCCAGCTGGCTGATCGGGTTGGCTCCCGCCTCGGCAATGTGGTAACCGCTGATGGAGACCGAGTAGAAGTTGCGCACATCGTGGTGCACAAAATACTGGGCGATGTCGCCCATCACCTTCAGGCTGAACTCGGTGCTGAAGATGCAGGTGTTCTGGCCCTGGTCTTCCTTCAGGATGTCGGCCTGCACCGTGCCG
>CAIQEX010000242.1 GCA_903870955.1 uncultured beta proteobacterium | reverse complement strand
TGGTAACTGCGCCCAATACCCGCGTGGCAACGCTGGTGGGGCATCAGGCGCGAGACATCGTTGCCGGCGTAAAGCACCTGCCCCTGGTCACAACGCACATCGCCCGAAATGAGGTTGAACAGCGTGGTCTTGCCCGCACCGTTGGGTCCCAGAATGCCCAGTGTTTCACCCTTGTTGACGGACAACGTGATGTTGTCCGTCACCTTGAGTGCCCCGTAGGACTTGCTGACGGACTGAAGTGCGAGCAATGCCATGGATCAGGTCAGACTAGAGCGGCTTCAGCGTTCCACCGGTCGGAATGTTCTTCGCGGTTTCGTTGTTGACGATCACCAGATCGACCTTGTTCTTGGTGCCCTTCACCCATTGGCCCAACACCAGAGGCGTCTTGCTGACATTCTTGAACGGGCCCTGACCGCCCCACTTCACCGGTCCCACAACGGAGTCGATGCTGGTGGCAGCCACCGCATCGCGCACGTCGTTAGCCTTCAGCGATTTGGAGCGTGACAGCGCACTCGATGCCACTTCAAACAAGGCATGGGCAAAGCCAATCGGTTGGGTCCATTGCTTCTTGGTGCCGGCCTCGTAGGCTTCGGCCAGCGCCTTGGCGCTTTGCTTGGTGAGCGAGGAGGTGAACGGGTGCGAAGGCGACCACCAGACTTCGGTGCTCAGACCGTAGCCCAAATCGCCCAACGCCTCGATCGCGCCGGGGAACAACAAGGCCTTACCCAAGGTGATGACCTTGGGTTTGAAACCCTGCTGCTTGGCTTGCGTCAAAAATGTCTTGGCATCCGGGGGAATCACCACGCCGGTGACGATCTCTACGCCATCTTTTTTGAAGGCTGCGATTTGGGCTGAGAAGTCCTGCGTGCCATTCTGGAAGCGGCCCGGATCGGTCAGCGTGAAGCCCATGCTGGTCAGCGGTTTGGGGAAGCCGAGTTCCTTGTCACCCCATGCATTGCCATCGCCGTCGTTGGGGAACAGACCGCCCACTTTCTTATTCGTGGAAACCGATTTCCAGCCGTTGGTGAAGTTGCCGATCACGTCTTCCAGACCCCAGAAGATATGGTAGGTGTAGTTGAAGCCTTTGGCGGGATCGCCCTTGCGGCCAAAGAACCAGGGCTGCCACGGCACCACGCTGGAGACACAGGGCACTTCGTTGAGTTCAGCGGCATCGCTGACCGGGTTGGCGGTCTCAGGAGTCCCGGCCGTCAGGATCAGCGCGACCTTGTCTTTCAGGATCAGGTCGCTGGCCACTTCACCGGCGCGGTTCGGATTGGACTGGCTGTCTTTCAGAATGATCTGCACTTCGTGCTTTTGTCCGGCCACGGTGATGCCGTCCTTGAAGGCTGCTTTCATCTGTTCGATCACCCACTTGTCGGCCTCTCCAAAGGGAGCGAGTGGGCCGGTTTGGGGCGACACGTAACCAATCTTGATGACATCAGCGGCCCATGCCATTGACGTGACGCTGGCCGCTGCGATAACGGCTGCCACCTGCGTAAACTTTCTGCGGTTGAATACCATGCTTGTCTCCTTCTGGGTTGTAAATCGTCAGTTTGGGCGGCTGCCCTCAAAGGCACGTTGCAGCAGTTCCCGGATCAGGTTGCGCTGCTCCTTGCCAAAGGGTCTGGGGTTCCAGTACGGGTTGGAAACCGCGATGTCGGCGGCCCGGTCCAGGTCTTCCTGGCGCATGCCAATGTCTCTCAGTGCGGTCGGTGCGCCGTGGTCTGCGGCCAGATCAAACAGCCCTGCCGCCGCATCGGGTCGGTTGAGTGCAGCAGCAATTTTTTGCATCGCCAGCGGGGCGGCTTCGGCGTTGAAGGCCATGGCATGCGGCAACACCACGGTATGCACTTCGGCGTGTGGCAGGTTGAAACTGCCGCCCAAGGTATGGCACAGCTTGTGGTGCAAAGCCATGCCCACATTGCCCAGCACCGAGCCGCACAGCCAGGCGCCATACAGCGCATCGCTGCGCGCATCGACATCGCCCGGTTGTTTGCAGATGCCGGGGATGGCCCGGGCCAGGGCTGCGATGCCTTCTTGCGCCATCAAGTCCGTGATGGGGTTGCGGTCCTGTGCGTAGAGGCCCTCGGCCGCGTGCGCTATCGCATTGATCGCGCTGGTAACACTCAAACCCACCGGCAGCGACAGGCTCAACAGGGGGTCGTAAATAACCGTGCGCGGCAACACGCGGGGATCGCGCCCGGTCTTCTTCAAGCCGGCTTCGGTGATGCCGTAAATAGGCGTCATCTCGCTGCCGGCATAGGTGGTGGGAATGGCCAGAATGGGTAACCCGGAGTCCAGTGCAATGGCTTTGCCAAGCCCCGTGGTGGAGCCACCGCCCACGGCCACCGCGCAATCGGCACCAAGCTTTGCCGCGACCTCGCGTGCCTCGCGCGCCGTCTCAATCGGCACGTGCATCACGGCTTTGGAAAAGATACCCGCCGCGCGGCTACCCAGCAAATCGGCAATGTGTTGGGCCTGCGCCGACTGCTCGGGCGTGGACAGCACCAGTGCGCGCCGGGCTCCCATGGCTTCGATTTCGCGCTCCAGATGCTTCAGCGATCCGGCGCCAAATACCACCCGCGAGGGTTGGCCGTTGAACACAAAGTCTTGCATGGGCTCGGTTCTCAGCGCTTGTAGTGCGGTGGGATTTGTGCGTCGATGTTGATCCAGACGCTCTTCACCTGGGTGTATTCACGCATCGCGTCGAAGCCCATCTCCCGGCCGTATCCGCTTTGCCCGACACCCCCAAAAGGCGAGCCCGGATTGACGCGCTTGTAGCAATTGACCCAGACCATGCCCGCATGAATGTCGCGCGCAAATTTGTGCGCCCGTTGCACGTTGCCGGTCCACAAGCCGCTGCCCAAACCATAGTCTGTGCCATTGGCAATTTGCATCGCCTCTGCGTCGTCCTTGAAGGTCAGCACGGTCACAAAGGGACCAAAGACTTCTTCCTGAGCGATCCGGTCTTTGTAGCTTGCGGCGCGCACGATGGTGGGTTCGACATAGCAGCCCTGCGACAGACCTCCGCCGGGGGCCTTGCCGCCGGTCAGCACTTCGCCACCCTGGCTGCGGGCGATATCGACATAGCTGAGCACCCGGTCACGGTGCTGCTGGCTCGTCAATGGCCCCATCTCGGTGGTGTCATCCATCGGGTTGCCCAGACGAATGGACTGCGCCAAAGGTACAAATTTTTCGAGAAAGGCATCGGCGATCTTTTCGTGCAACACCAGCCGCGAGCCTGCGATGCAGGCCTGGCCCTGGTTATGAAAAATAGCCCAGGCGCTGCCGTTCACGGCAGCCAGCAGGTTGGCATCTTCAAACACGATGTTGGGGCCCTTGCCACCCAGTTCGAGCTGAATCTTCTTGAGGTTGCCCGCGCTGGCTTCAATGATGCGCTTGCCTGTGGCGGTGCTGCCGGTGAAGGCCACCTTCGCAATTCCCGGATGCTCGGCGATGTATTGACCGGCCACATGGCCCAGACCGGGCACGATGTTGACCACGCCCGGCGGCATGCCGGCCTCGGCCATCAACTCGGCAATTTTCAGGGACGACAGCGGTGTGATTTCTGCGGGCTTGAGCACCACGCAGTTCCCGGCAGCCAGGGCCGGCGCCATCTTCCAGCTGGTGAACATCAGGGGAAAATTCCAGGGCACCACCTGCCCCACGACACCCACCGGTTCACGCAGGGTGTAATTCAGAAAACCCGCTTCCACGGGGATCGTTTCGCCTTGAAATTTGTCGGCCATGCCACCGAAGTACCG
>CAIQEX010000241.1 GCA_903870955.1 uncultured beta proteobacterium | reverse complement strand
TGCTGGCATCCGTACCGACCGAGGCAATGGTGTCCCGCACCAGCGGTGTGGCCGTGACACTGCTGTTGCCTTGTTTGGCGGTGACGCTGAATGTCGGCGTGCCACCGGCGGTGTACTTCGAGGCGTTCCACTGGATGTTGTGGGTGCCGGCCGTCATGGCGCCGAGGTTGATTTGATCCACCAACTGTCCGCCGGGTGAGAGCACCTGCACCTGCACATTGGAGGCATCCGCGTCCAGGCTGACTGCGGCCGTGCCCACTCCCGCATTGATGCTCATGGTGCTGCCCTCGGCCACCACCTGATGACCAATCATGGCGGCCCCCTGCATCACCTGCATGGAGGTGTATTGGGCCGCCATCGACTGAATGCTGGTGTTCAACTGCTGGATGCCCGAGACCGTGTTGATCTGTGCGATCTGGCTCGTCATCTGCGAGTTGTCCATGGGGTTCATGGGGTCCTGGTTGTTGAGCTGGGCCACCAACAGCTTCAAAAAGCGGTCGGACTGGTCCTTGGCACTGGTGCCCGTGCTGGCCAGCGTGCTGGTAGCGGAACTGGAAGAGGAGACGGCGGCGACCATGGCGATTCCTTAAAGTCTTATTGACCCATTTGCAGAGTTTTGAGGAGCAAGGTCTTGGCGGTGTTCATCACCTCGACGTTGTTCTGGTAAGAGCGTGAGGCAGAAATCATGTTGACCATTTCTTCCACCGGGTTCACGTTCGATTGGGTCACATAGCCATCGGCATCGGCCGACGGGTGCGAGGGGTTGTGCACCCGTTTAAGCGGTTCCTGACTTTCCTGAATGCCACTGACCTTGACACCGGCCGCTGCGTCCGAGCCCATGGGCACGGTTTCAAACACCACCTGGCGCGCCTTGTAGCCCTTGCCATCCGGTCCCGCCACGGCGTCGGCGTTGGCCATATTGCTGGCCACCACGTTGAGGCGCTGGGCCTGCGAACTGATGGCGCTGCCGGAGACGTTGAAGATGGAAAACATGGACATGGGTTGATTCCCTGGGGGCGTTCAAAGAGCTACTGGCCCTGTATGGCGCTCAAGATTGTTCTGGACGAGCCGTTAATAAAGCGAAGAGTGGCTTCGTAGTGGACGGCGTTGTCGACAAAATTGGCCCGTTCACGGTCCATGTCGACGCTGTTGCCATCCATTGCGGGTTGGGTTTGAACCGTGTACGCCAGGGCAGAAGTGCCGTCGGTGCCAAGGCTGCCCAGCGTGCTTTGCAGGGGAATATGTTGCGCATGGGTGGTTCCGTCGTTGTTAGTGCCACTGCGGGCCAGGGTGAGCCGGCTGGTTGCGCTGGATTCGCCCAGGGCCGCGCCCATGGCTTCCTTGAAATTGATGTCACGCCCGATATAGCCTGGGGTGTCGGCATTGGCAATGTTGCTGGCAATGACGCGTTGACGCTCCGCCCGGATCACCAGAGCCTTGGCTTGAAAGTCCAGTCCGTTGGTCAAATTGGCAAACATGGCAGTCCTCGTATTAGGTGTCGCAAGCCTCAGGGAATGCCTGCGGTTTGGGACGTGAGGCAATTATGGGAAAAGCTTTAATTTTTGAGACTTGGAATAGCGGGGGGTTTGGCGCGTATTTACGGTCTTTGTGGGCGCATGGCCTACCTATAGTTGTCCGCATCACAGACCCTGATGTCTAGAGGAGACCCTGCCATGTTGTACCCAACCCGTCATTTGCCGCTTGCCCTGCGTTGGCAGGCGAGGGTGTTGGCGGCGCTGGGGTTGGCTGGCCTGCTACTGGCGAGCGGACTGGCCCGGGCCCAAAGCACGGAGCCCGACTATGCCGGCATGGCCTTGAAGTGGGCCCGCAATGTTCTGGCCAGCGGTTCGGCAGACGCGGCAAACACGGCAAATACAGTAAACGGCCTGCGCTACGAGGTGTCGGTCGGGGCCCTGGATAGTCGCCTGAGGCTGGCAGCCTGCGGCAATATAGAAATGTACGTTCCCCCCGGCGCACGTCTTTGGGGGCATGGCCGCGTGGGCTTGCGCTGTGTCGATGGCATGGCCAAGTGGAATGTGACCGTGCCGGTGACCGTCAAGGCCTTTGGCAATGCCTGGGTGGTGCGCGGCCAAGTTATGGCGGGCAATCCGTTGACCTCTGCAGATGCGGTGCAGGTTGAGGTGGATTGGGCCGAAGAGTCCAGTCCGGTGCTGGCAGAGGCGTCTTCCTGGATCGGTCAGACGGCCACCCGGGGGCTGAGCACCGGTCAGGTTCTGCGCGCCGGTCTGGTGCGGCCGACCCAGGTTTTTCAGGCCGGTACCCAGGTTCGGGTGGTGGCCGAGGGCCCCGGATTTCAGGTTTCCAGCGACGCCCAGGCGCTGTCGGCTGGCGTAGTCGGGCAGACGACCCGGGTGCGTTTGGACAATGGGCGGGTCGCATCGGGCACGGTGCTGGACGCGCGCACCGTAAAAATCGAGCTATAAAAAGGGGTGTGCGATGCAATTAGTCCTAAAGTCCGGTAGATTCGGGCCGATATGTCTAGTACGAGGCTACGCGCATCGTAGTTTTGGAGAACGAAATGAAAGTCAACGGCTACAACCCTTCCGACCTCCCGGCGTCCAAGGCGTCAGGGAGCAACGCGCCCAAGGCGGAGCCGAACGCGTCTCAGGTAGCCACGTCCTCTGCGTCCAACTCCGGCGTATCCGTGGTCATTACCAGCGCCGCGCGGTCCCTGGCCAAAGACCCGATCAATGTTTCTTCCGAATTCGACAGCAAGAAAGTCGAAGCCATGAAGGCGGCGATTCAGGACGGCAGCTTCACCGTGAACCCGGAAGCCATTGCCGACAAACTACTTTCCAACGCGCAGGAAATGCTCAGAACCACGCTCAAGTAAGCGCTGGGAACAGAGCCTGCGTCGGAAATCTGACGCGAGGACTCTGAGATGACAAACGCAACGATCAAACAACTCGACCTGGTCGAACAGCAGTTCAACCAGGTCGCTGCATTTCTGGCCTCTGGCCAGGCCCCCCAACTAGAGACCGCCAGCCAGGCCTTGCACGCGCTATCGGTGGAACTTGCGCGTCTGCTTCAATCCCAGGAAAAGGCCAGTGCTGCAAGCCGGAAGGTGTTGCGTCAACGCATTGTGGCGCTGGCTTCCGGTCTGCAGATGCTGCGCGACAACCTGTCGCGCCAAGCCGCTTTCAACCAACAGGCCCTGCAGGTGGTGGTGCCGACCCCGGCCAAGTCGACCTATGGCGGCGGCAGTTCGGTTTACGGTACGGTGGCACCGCAGGGCGGCGTGCAACGGTATCTGGCAGCCTGATTCAAAAAGTCTCCCACTCTTCGTCACTGGCAGCAGGTGCTTTTGCCGTAATCAACGGTTCTGGCCGTGGTGCAGGTTTGGCGGCAGGGGCCTTGGGTTTGGTTTTTGGCATCGCTGAACTTGCCGTCAAATTACGACGTTCGTCACCTTTGAATGGCACGCTCTTGGGGGTGCTTGAACGCACCGTGGTCTTGACGATGCTGTTTCCAGAACTGACCTTGAAGACTGCCACGGTCTGCACCAATTCGTTGGCCTGAGATTTCAAACTGCCTGCAGCAGCAGCCATCTGCTCAACCAATGCCGCATTTTGCTGCGTCGCTTGGTCCATTTGCGTGACGGCTTCGCCCAACTGCGCCACCCCGCTGGCCTGTTCGTTGCTGGCAGAACTGATTTCACCGACCAAGTCGCTCACTCTTCTGATCGCGCTCACAACCTCGGTCATGGTGGTGCCGGCCTCATCGACCAACACGGTTCCTTGCTCAACGCGCTCCACGCTGGCGTTAATGAGGTTCTTGATTTCCTTGGCAGCATCCGCACTGCGTCCCGCAAGCGAGCGAACTTCACTGGCCACTACGGCAAATCCGCGTCCTTGCTCTCCCGCCCGTGCAGCTTCCACGGCGGCATTCAGCGCCAGGATATTGGTCTGAAAGGCGATGCCATCAATGACGCTGATGATGTCGGAAATTTTCCGGGAGGAGTCGTTGATGCCCTTCATGGTCTCGACCACGCGGCCGACCACCTCACCACCGCGCACCGCAACGGTGGAGGCATTGGACGCCAGTTGATTGGCCTGACTCGCACTGTTGGCGTTGTGCCGGACCGCGTCGCCAAGTGCCGACATGGAAGCGTCCGTGCGTTCCAAAACACTGGCCTGGGCCTCGGTGCGGTTGGACAGATCCATATTCCCGGACGCAATTTCTGCACTGGCAGACGCGACGGCATCGGAACCTTGCCGGACCTTGGAAACCACCGATGAAAGGCTGGTTTGCATTTCTCGCAAGGCCTCCATAAGGGTTGATATTTCGTCAGATCCAATGACCACCACGGGGTAGGTCAAATCACCGGAAGAAACCGCGCTGGCCACTGCCACAGCCGATTTGAGCGGCACCGTAATGCTCTTCACCAGCCAGACACCGGCCCCCGCTGCAAGCAGGGCGGCAATCAGGCCGGAGCCTATGGCCAGCAAACGTGTCGAGCCGATCTGGCCGTTATTGACGGAGCCAATGGCGTTAACGTGTTCCACTTGACTGGCGTTCAG
>CAIQEX010000240.1 GCA_903870955.1 uncultured beta proteobacterium | reverse complement strand
TCCAACATCGATGACCACGGCACCGGTACGCACCATCTGCGGCAGAATAAGGTTCGGCACGCCCGCAGCGACAACCAGAATGTCGGCAAGTATGGTGAACTGCGCCAAGTCGCGCGTCTTGGCGTGACAGATACAGACCGTGGCGTCACGCTGCATTAGCATCATGGCCATTGGCTTACCCACGATATTGCTGGCACCAACGACGACCACGTTTTGCCCTTCAATTGGAATATTTTCGTACTCCAGCATTTTCGATACGCCGAAAGGTGTGCAGGGTGGAAAAACGGTCTCGCCCTGAGCCAATGCGCCGACGTTATAGAGATGAAAACCATCCACGTCTTTGTCGACGGAAATAGCGGCTAAGACGCGCTTGACATCAAAATGCGTGGGTAGTGGAAGTTGAACCAAAATGCCATGTACGAGCGGATCAGTATTTAGTTCAAGAATTTTGTCAAGCACGACGTTGTCGGAAGTATCGACAGAAAAGGCATATACCTTTGAGTTCAATCCAACCTCAGTACACGCTTTAACCTTGTTGGCCACATATACTTTTGACGCAGGGTCGTCGCCGACGATTATCACGGCCAGTCCTGGCGTAATGCCCTGTGTCTTGAGTATGTCAGCATGACGCTTGCAGTCCTGACGTACATGCTGAGCTACGGTCTTACCGTCTATGATTTTTGCCACCATTTCCCGCTCACCTGAAACTATTTGAATAGTAAGGAAGGGTATTTAGAAAAATCTCACGCGAATGCATACAAACGACAACTTAAGCTACTAGCGCGACTGTCTATTGTTGAATGACATATTTTTTCAGTTATGGTCCGCGCATGACCTCAGCGCAATTAGCGTGCGAAGATTTGTCTGGTCTTCAACTGAAAAATGACTTAGCTCTTGAGCTGCTTGACACCAGTGGCCCAGTCTTCGAGGTGGTGCACGCAAATGATCTGTCCGTTTTCAATCTCGTGTATGTCGGTGGTGTCGATCTTGAACGACTTGCTTCCGTCCAGTTCCATGCCCATGAAGTTGCCTTTGGGAGAGCCGGTAGCTACTGCACGCACAACAACCTTCTTGCCATCTACGCCAATCACCAGATCTTGCGGTGCCCACACAAGATTGGGAATGAGCTTCCAAAAGCCCTCCACTTGTTGGATTAGCGTAGCTTTGTCTTTAGCGCCTTGACTGTTTACGGACTGAAAGCCGTCAGCCAGAATTCTTTCTAGGACAGCGGTAGAAGTGGTCTCGGCATTGACCGTGAGCGCCTGTTTGTAGAAAGGCGCAATGATGGCTTGTACTTCGTCTTTGTTCATTGTGATCTCGATTAGTTTGAATGAAACTGATCACAAAGTTTCTCCTGTACGCCTTTGACAATCGAGGTCAAAATTGGACTATATATGGTAAAAATCGGACTAAATGGCGCCGACGAAGAAAACCCAAGCTATCGCCAGTGTTAGCTTCAGTCCACCCAGTGACACAAGCTTGGGTGTAGAAGCGATGTCGATAGATGATCTGCGCAAACGCGCTACCGCTGAGCACTTTGAAAAGTTGCAACGGGCAGACTTTTATCGGCTTATTGGCGTGCTGGAGGGCAGCACCAACCCGATGGTTGATTTTTCCACTTATGCAGCTCGAGCAGGGGACTGGCTACTGGTGCGCCCAGGTCAAGTATTCCGTTACGACTTCTCCCACTTATGGAGTGGGTGGTTGCTAGTCTTTCGTCCCGATAGCCTTTCGCCTGTGGAGCGCAGCCGCTTACCGGAATACTTCGACCTCCGGCGCCGCATCGAAGACCTAGCTAGCCTTCACTCACTGCGAAAAGACCAACACAATTGGTTGAGTAACAGCGTTCAGCAGATGAAGTTTGACGCTGGGTTCACCGATGATGTGCGCCTGCGTAATGAGTTGCTCCGCTTGTCATTGGCTGGTTTGCTGCTGCGACTGTCGTTGTGGCAATCTTCGAACCTCAGCCTTGGCACATCCCATGTCAGCAACCATGCCAATTTCCGTCGGTTTCGACAACTCCTGGACGCGGATTTCGCCACAAACCATCAAGTGCATCACTATGCTGCGGCCTTGGGCATGAGCGATAAGACTTTGAGCCGTGTATGCATATCCGCAACAGGCACTCCTGCTAAGGCGGTGATCAACCAGCGCTTAGTACTAGAGGCAAAGCGACTGCTTGCACATACCGGCGTTGCAGTGCAAACCATCGGACGCGAGTTGGGTTTTGACGAAGCCAGCAACTTCATTAAATTCTTCCGCAAGGAAGCGGGGATCACGCCATTGGCATTCCGCCAAAAAAATAGCCACTCGTAAGTGGCTATATAAACGTCCCCGGAGCATTCAAAGGGACGGATTGGATCAATTAAGGGGGGGGAGAAAGCTGCGGTTTCAGATCGCTTGTGCTAACTCCGGCACGGCGACAAACAAGTCCGCCTCCAGGCCGTAGTCGGCCACCGAGAAGATCGGTGCTTCGCCGTCCTTGTTGATCGCCACGATCACCTTGCTGTCCTTCATACCGGCCAGGTGTTGAATGGCGCCGCTGATGCCGCAGGCAATGTAAAGCTGGGGTGCCACGATCTTGCCGGTCTGGCCCACTTGCCAGTCGTTGGGCGCGTAGCCTGCGTCCACCGCAGCACGGGATGCACCCATGGCGGCATTGAGCTTGTCGGCCAAGGGCGTGATCACTTCGGTGAACTTCTCGCTGCTGCCCAAAGCGCGGCCACCGGAGACGATGATCTTGGCAGCGGTCAGCTCGGGGCGGTCGTTCTTGGCGATTTCGGAACCCAGGTAGCTCACGTTAGCCGACGCAGCTTGCGCAGCCAGTGTTTCCACTGCGGCGCTGCCACCGGTAGCGGCAACCGGGTCAAATGCGGTGGTGCGAACCGTCAGCACCTTGGTGGCATCACTGGCTTGCACGGTGGCAATGGCGTTACCGGCGTAAATAGGGCGCTCGAATGTGTCAGCACTCACCACCTTGGTGATGTCCGACACCTGGCCGACATCGAGCTTGGCGGCAATGCGGGGTGCGATGTTTTTGCCAGACGGCGTGGCGGGCAGCACGATGTGGCTGTAGTTGCCAGCAATGGCCAGCACCTGAGCGGTGACGTTCTCCGCCAGGCCATGGGCCAGACCGGCTTCGTCGGCGTGAATCACTTTGGAAACACCGGCGATTTGGGCAGCAGCGGCAGCCGCCGCGCCGGCGTTGTGGCCGGCGACCAGCACGTGCACGTCGCCGCCACATTGGGCGGCAGCGGTCACGGTGTTGAGCGTGGCGGCGTTGATGGAAGCGTTGTCGTGTTCGGCAATAACGAGGGATGTCATGGTTGTGATCCTTGTCGTGTGTTCTTAGATGACCTTGGCGACGTTTTTCAACTTGTCGACCAGCGTTGCCACATCGGGCACCTTGATACCGGCACTGCGCACGGGCGGCTCAACCACTTTGAGGGTCTTGATGCGCGGGTTCACGTCCACGCCCAGGTCTTCGGGCTTGACCACGTCGAGTTGCTTTTTCTTGGCCTTCATGATGTTGGGCAGCGTCACATAACGCGGCTCGTTCAGGCGCAAATCGGTGGTGATGATGGCGGGCAAAGTGAGGCTCAGGGATTCGGAGCCGCCGTCCACTTCGCGGGTGGCCTTGAGCTTGCCGTCAGCCACTTCTACCTTGCTGGCAAAGGTAGCCTGGGGCCAGTCGCCCAAAGCGGCCAGCATCTGGCCGGTCTGGT
>CAIQEX010000239.1 GCA_903870955.1 uncultured beta proteobacterium | reverse complement strand
TTCCCGTGCCGGATGTGCAGGGTCGCGCCGGGCAGGTGCCACCGTCCTTTGGCCGCATCCGCTTTGCACACAGCGACTGGGCTTCGTATTCCGTATTTGAAGAGGCCTTTACCCTGGGGCATCTGGCGGGTTCATAGCCTTACCAAGCTGCAGCAAAAATCGGACAGAATGAAACCAAACGGGTTTCAACTATGTCCACACTCACTTTCGGCTTTGTCATCGTTCCCAACTTTTCGCTGATCGCGCTCAGTGCCTGCGTCGATCCCTTGCGGCTGGCGAATCAGGTGATGGGTCGACCCATTTACAAGACGGTCCTGCTGTCATTGGACGGCGGTCTGGTGGCTTCCAGCGATGGCATTCTGGTGATGTCGGATAGTTCGTTGTCGAACGCGCCGCGGCTGGACACGATCTTTGTCATCGGCCCCAACCCGATTCCCAAGCGCGGCCTGAGTGCGCTCACCATCTGGCTCAAAAAAGCAGCGGGTGCGGGCACACCATTGGCTGGCGTGGACACCGGCGCCTATCTGATGGCGCAGGCCGGGTTGCTGGACGGTTACCGCTGCACCATCCACTGGGAAGACCAGGAGGCGATGGTGGAGCGCTTTCCCAACATCATCGTCACGCAGCACTTCTTTGAAGTGGATCGGGACCGCTTCACCTGCAGTGGTGGTGTGGCACCACTGGACTTGATGACCTATCTGCTGACGCAACCTCCGGGCAGTCGCCAACTCGCCAACGAGGTGGCCAATCTTTTGATTGCGGATCGGCGCAGCCTGACCGACACGCAGACCGTATCCGTGATTCACCAAAGCCGCGTCACCGACTCCACCACCGTCGATGCGCTCAAGTTGATGGAGGCCAACATCAGCGAGCCGCTCACCATCGCCGAGATCGCTGAGTTCGCCAAGGTGGAGCCGCGCAGTTTGCAGCGGCGATTCAAAAAGCAGTTGGGCAAATCGCCCGAGCGCGTCTATCTGGACATCCGCCTGACGCGCGCCCGCATCCTCGTGCAGCGCAGTGACAAGAGCCTGAATGACATCGCGCATGAGACCGGCTTTGCCTCGGCTTCCCACCTCACGGCCCGCTACACCCCCCGCTTTGGTGCATCACCCCGGGTGGACCGCGCAGAGCGTGACTTGGGATTGTCGGTTTAAGACATATTGAAGACGTAATTGTGTTTTTGTACACCCGTGTCTGTCGAATGAATGGCCCTGGTTACTAGGCGCTTTCCCTCTGTTGCACCACTGGCGTGCATTGAGCGTCCTGCTTTGGTGCATCCGTAAAAACCCTTGTTTATGTCGCAAAAAATGCCTGTCATATAAAGAAAGATAATTGTCGTAATGGGACATCCTGATTTGCCGTTGTGCCCGCACACTTCAGCCAACACAGCAAACCAACAGGAGTCAGTACATGGCAATGCCCGATCTCATCTACATCGACAACGGCGAGAAAGTGCGCCACAGTTTCACGGATCAGGAGTACGCCAATCGCATCGGTAAGCTGCGCGCCATGATGGCCAAAAAGGGCGTGGACAGCGTGTTGTTCACCAGCTACCACAACATCAATTACTACTCGGATTTTGTCTATTGCTCGTTCGGCCGTTTCTACGGTCTGGTGGTAACGCAAGACAAGGTGGTGCTGATCGCCGCCAACATCGACGGGGGTCAACCGTTCCGCAAAGGTGTGGCAGACCGTGCGCTGATTTACACCGATTGGCAGAAGGGCAACTACTTCCGCGCCCTCAAGCAGGAGATCGCCAACAGCGGCACCGTGGGCCTGGAGTTTGATCACCTGCCGCTGGAGCGCATGGACATGATCAAGTCGGTTTTGCCCTCGGTCACCTTTGTGAATATTGCGGCGGATTGCATGCAGATGCGCATGATCAAGTCGGCCGAGGAAATCGTATTCATCACCAACGGCGCCAACGTTTGCGACGTGGGCGGTGCAGCCCTGGTGGCAGCGGTTAAAGAGGGCGTGCCCGAACACGAGGTTGCGCTGGCCTCCACCCAGGCCATGGTGCGCGAGATTGCCAAGCGCTACCCGCACACCGAACTGATGGACACCTGGACCTGGTTTCAGTCCGGCATCAACACCGATGGCGCACACAACCCCGTCACCACCCGCAAGGTGCAAAAGGGCGACATCCTCAGTCTGAACTGTTTCTCCATGATCTCGGGCTACTACACCGCACTGGAGCGCACCCTGTTCTTCGGTGAAGTGGATGCCGCATCGCGCAAGCTCTGGGAGGTGAATGTGAAGGTTCACGTCGAAGGCCAGAAGCTGGTCAAGCCCGGAGTGCGCTGCTGCGATGTGGCCAACGAGCTCAACAAGATTTATGAAGAGTACGACCTGCTCAAGTACCGCACCTTTGGTTACGGCCATTCGTTTGGTGTGCTCTCGCACTACTATGGCCGTGAAGCCGGTCTGGAGTTCCGCGAGGACATCGA